>DATIUN010000232.1:0-13589 GCA_035466795.1 Azonexus sp.
ATGAACGAGATTGGATAGCGACGCATGGCACAACTATAGACCAAAGTCAGGACGCTACAGTCGACGGCTCTGGTCACCACTGGAGAACCCGAGCAGCGGCTGGTCGATACCGCGACCAATGGCGATGACCTTGAACAGTTCGCCCATTTCGTGCGGCATCAGCAACTTGTTGATGGCGCCGCTGGCGCGAATGTAGCCGGGAGTACCTGGCTGCTCGCCGGCCAGCAGGTCGAGAATGCCGCAGTTGAGCAGGAACTGCCCCTGGCTGCTGTAGCCGAGAAGGTCAAGCCCTGCCGCATCGGCGGCGGCGATAATTGCCGTGAAATCGACGTGGACCGTGACATCCTGCAAACCGGGCAGGTAGAACGGGTCAGGATGCGAATGATGGCGGTAATGGCACATCAGGGTGCCGCGCCCACGTTGCTGATGGTAGAACTCGCGGCGCGGAAATCCGTAGTCGATCAGCAGCAGCGCGCCACACCGCAACCGGTGACCCCATTCGCCAGCCCAGGCGCGTGCGGCAAGGCTGATTTCGCTCTCGTAGCCAGGCGGCAGACTGCACTGCGCACCAATCTCTTCGGCCGCCGCCAGCAACGGGCCGCTTGCCGGTCGCTCGTTCCACGTGAAACCACCCGCCGCGTCAAGCTGGACACCGCGCTCGAAAATCCCTGCTTCCCGCCAGGCCACAACATGGGTCGGCATGGCGTCGAGCAGTTCGTTGGCGACGACGACCCCCGAAAATTCCTCCGGCAGACGATCGAGCCAGTTCACGCGCGGCAGCAAATGCGGCACGACGGCGGCCAGCGTAAGCTGCTGGCGTTCGCGCAGTTCGGCGGAGAGGTCGAGGATGTCGTAACGCTGCGGCAGCTTGTCGATGCGTTCGAGTTCGAGCAACAGGTCGGCAGCCAGACGACCGGAGCCAGCGCCCACTTCCAGCATCAGCGGCGCGGAAACGTCCATTACCTGGGCAACCTGATTAGCCAGCGCACGCCCAAAGAACGGGCTCATCTCGGGGGCCGTGACAAAATCGCCGGCCGCCCCGAATTTTCTCGCCCCCGCGGCGTAGTAACCGAGACCGGGTTGGTACAGGACCATTTCCATGAAGCGTGCGAACGGGATCCAGCCACCCCGGGCGCCGATTTCGCGCCTGATCGCGGCGATCAGTTGCCGGCTATGGGCAGTTGCTTCGGGGGAGGGGAGCGGGAGACTCATGGATGTTCCGGACAAGGGCAGATTTTAGCGGCCATGGTGATTGCCGTCGAAGCTTTATCAGGATCTCGGGGTAAACTTGCCGCTTTTCTGCCGCAGCGTTGTCCAATACCACCGACCATGACCACCTCGAATACCCTGCAAAAACTGAGAAAGCACCTGGAAGGCCGGGTTGGCAAAGCGATCGGCGACTACAACATGATCGAGGACGGCGACACCGTCCTGGTCTGCGTCTCCGGTGGCAAGGATTCGTACACGCTGCTCAACATCCTGATGACGCTGCAGCAACGCGCACCGGTGAAATTCCGCCTGATCGCGATGAACCTCGACCAGAAACAGCCCGGCTTTCCGGCCGACGTGCTGCCGCGCTATTTCGGCACGCTGGGGGTGGACTACCGCATCGTCGAGGCCGACACCTACTCGATCGTCAAAGACAAGATTCCCGAAGGCAAGACCACCTGTTCGTTGTGCTCACGCCTGCGCCGGGGCATCATCTACCGGACGGCCAAGGAACTGGGGGCCAACAAGATCGCGCTCGGCCACCACCGGGACGACATGGTCCATACGCTGTTCCTCAACATGCTGTTCGGCGGCAAGTTGAAAGCGATGCCGCCCAAGCTGGTGACCGACGACCGGGCACACATCGTGATTCGGCCGCTGGCCTATTGCTCCGAGAAGGATATCGCCCGCTTCGCGCGCGGCATGGAATTTCCGATCATTCCCTGCAACCTTTGCGGTTCGCAGGACAACCTGCAGCGCCAGAAAATTCGCGAGATGATGGAAGACTGGGATCGTCGCTACCCGGGACGCACCGAATCGGTATTGACCGCCATGCAGAACATCGTCCCTTCCCATCTGGCTGACAACGCGAAATTCGATTTTCGCGGCCTGGCCCTCGACACCGCGGTTGAAGAAGGCGATGTCGCCTTCGACCAGCCCGGGATGCCACTCGGCGGTGGCATCCCGATTGCGCTTGCCGCGAACTTGGGAACGACGCCCGACGAGGCAGTTTTTCCATAAAATTCATGGGCCTGTGAAAAACCTCACAACATGTCCGCTTTGTCGAATCCTATACTGATCGCATGTTGATCGAGCCACTCCCGGAGTTAGTCATGCCGAAATCCGCAAACCACTCCGGTGCGTTGAAGCTGGTCTACCAAGGTGGAGAATGCGATAATCCACAGTCCGAATCCGACCTTGACGTGATGAGCAAAAAGCAACCCAAAATGATTGTGCTGTTCGCCGATGTATCCGGAAGCGCCCGACTGTTCGAGCGCCTGGGCGATACCGAGGCAGCCTATGCAGTCGAGCGTTGCGTCAAGCGCATGGAGCGCTCGATCGCCGGCCAGGGCGGGCGCACGGTCAATGTCTCGGGCGGTGAGTTGCTCGCCGCCTTCGAGTCTGCGGAAGAAGCCTGCCATGCAGCCGTTAACATGCAGTTACGCGTCTCGAAACTGCCGCCGGTTTCAGGGCTCAAGCTGACGATCCGTATCGGTCTCCATGTTGGCGCCGTCGAAGCGGATGGGCAGACGATTACCGGCGATTCCCTTGCCATGGTAAAGCGTATCGCGGGCATGGCGCGCATCGACCAGATTCTCGCAAGCTCACCGCTGATTGCCGAATTTCCGAAGCAGACGACAATCCTCAGCCGGCCCAAGCCGGACCTCGGGCGCGTCGAGGATGGAGAAAGCACATTTGATCTGGTCGAAATCGACTGGCTGAGCCACGAAGATAATCAGCGCAAGTACGGCATCACGATCGATTCCACGCCCAGCCAGTTCATGGCGGATGTCGATCGCCTGTGTATCCGCTATCACGGCAACGCCTTTCTGCTCGACGAGAAATCACCTTTCCTGACAATGGGGCGCGATCCGTCGAGCAAGCTGCTGATTGTCGACCGCAAGGCCTCCCGTTCGCACGGCCGGGTCGAGCGGCGGAACAACAGCTATTTTTACATCGACAGCAGCACCAACGGTAGCTATGTCAGCGTCGGCGGGCAGAACGAAGTCATGGTGCGGCGACGTGAAATCGAACTCAAGGGCAGCGGCCGGATCTCTTTCGGCGGCTCGGCCAGCGACCCGAAGGCCGATTTCGCTGAATTCGAGCATCTTTAGGCAACAGCAAAGAAAACGGCCACCCGAAGGTGGCCGTCGCGGTCGACGCGGTCGACGCCTAAAACAGGCCGAAAATCAGTTGGCCGGTGCCTGAGCGTCAGCGACGCATTTCTTCATGAAACTGCTCTTGGCGGCACCCGCCAGTTTCTTTTCCTTGGCCGTCGCTTCGCAAGCGGCACCCGCCTGATTCCCCTTGGCATCCCCTTCGCACTTCTTCAGGAAACTGGTCCGGGCGGCACCGGCCAACTTTTTCTGATCCGCCGTCGCTTCGCAGGCGCTGCCGGCTCCTTGCGAGTCGGCCTGGCATTTCTTCATGAAACTGGTTTTGGCGGCGCCGGCCAGCTTTTTCTCGGCGGCCATTGCCTCACAGTTGTCCGCAGCGTAAACCGAGGAGAAGGCAAAACCGGCAAGCAATGCAGCAATCATGATCTTCATCGTGGGTCCCCTATTTCTGAAATGGTTACAGGCGGGGCCACTATCTGGCAATCAGACGTCGTCGTCAAGCATCATCCGCTGCTGCCGATCGACGAAATCCTGCATGCTGTCGATCCCGCGCAGTTGCAGAATGGTGTTGCGTACCGCCGCCTCGAGCAGCACCGCCAGGTTGCGGCCGGCCGCAACCGGAATCACCACCTTGCGCACCGCTACGCCCAGCACTTCCTGCGTCTGGGCATCAAGCGGCAGGCGGGGCGCATCGGGACCGGCCGCCGACTTCTGAAGATTGACAATCAGCTTCAGTTTCATTTTGCGCCGTGAGGCGGTCTCGCCGAAGATCGTCCGGATATTGAGCAGACCAAGACCACGCACTTCGAGAAAATCGCGCAGCATGCCGGGACAACGCCCCTCGACAGTCGCCGGGGCAATGCGGCCCATTTCGACGACGTCGTCGGCAACCAGGCCATGACCCCGGGAGATCAATTCCAGCGCCAGTTCGGATTTGCCGACACCGGAATCGCCGGTGATCAGGACGCCCATGCCGAAAACGTCCATGAACACGCCATGAAGGTTGACCGTTTCAGCAAGGCGCGCCGAAAGGTAGATCCGTAACAGTTCGATCACTGCCGAGCAATGTTTGGGCGAAAGGATGAGCGGCGTATCAGATGCCTTGCAGGCTTCCAGCAGTGCATCGGGCGGTGCCAGTCCGTCGGCGACGATAACCGCCGGCGGCTCGGCCTGGAGCAATTCGTAAAACTGGTGCGCGAAACGGCGCTCGCCGATGCGCATTGCCCAGTCGTATTCGGCCCGTCCCATGACCTGCATGCGCTCGGGATGAATGACGTTGATGTGACCGACCACATCGGCGCCATAGTTGCTCGAACCCTTGATTTCTATGCGGCGGTCAACCCGCTGACCGGCCACCCAGTTAAACAGCAGCTCTTCGCGGTTGTCTTCGTAAAGCTGGTTCAGACTGATGTGACCTGCCACAGGATGATCTAGGCCTGAAAGAGGGCGACTACGGCAGCCGCATCGGGTGCCACCATCAACTTGTCACGAAATGGCCGTTCGGAAAAACGCTGGGCGAGTTCGGACAGGATCTGGAGATGCTCCTCGGTCGCCTGTTCCGGCACTAGCAGGACGAACAACAGATTGACCGGACGCCCGTCCGGCGAGTCGAAGGGTACGGGTGTCGCGAGGCGCAGAAATGCGCCGGCAGCATGCTTGAGGCCCTTGATCCGGCCGTGCGGAATGGCGATTCCCTGGCCAAGGCCGGTGGAACCGAGTTTTTCACGGGCGAACAGGCTGTCGAATACGACGGAGCGGGCCAGCCCGAGATGGCTCTCGAAGAGCATGCCGGCTTGTTCAAATACCCGCTTCTTGCTGCTGGCGTCGAAGTCGAGAAGCACCTGCGAGGCCGACAGGAGATTGGTCAGAGGATTCATGGGAAGCACAAAACAAAGGCCGCGGCGAGGTCGCCGCGACCGTACGGCGATCAGCCAGCCACTTGGTGTGCAGGCTTGTCGCCCCGATGGTGGTCCTGGACTTTTTGCTTGTATTTCTGGACCTGACGGTCCAGCTTGTCGAACATCGCGTCGATGGCGGCATAGAGATCTTCACCGGATTCCTCGACATGCATGTCCTTGCCGGGCACATGCACCGTGACTTCGGCCTTCTGCTTCAGTTTCTCGACGGACAGAACCACGTTGACGCCGGTGACCTTGTCAAAATGGCGAACCACCGGATCCAGCTTGTTCTCGACGTACACGCGCAATGCCGGCGTAACTTCAATGTGATGACCAGCGATCTGCAGATTCATTTTTTCTCCTCTCACTACAGGGTCTTGCGTAAATTGACCGGCGGGATGTTGAGCGACTCACGGTATTTTGCCACCGTGCGTCGCGCCACAACAATTCCCTGCTGGCCTAGTATTTCGGATAATTGGCTATCCGACAAGGGCTTCTTGCCATCTTCGGCGCCGATCAACTGCTTGATCAGCGCGCGAATGGCGGTGGCAGAGCAGGCGCCACCGGAATCGGTGGATACATGACTGCCGAAAAAATATTTCAATTCAAAGATGCCGCGCGGTGTCGCCATGTACTTCTGGCTGGTCACCCGTGACACGGTTGACTCGTGAAGGCCGAGAATGTCGGCGATTTCGCGCAGGACCAGCGGCCGCATCGCCACTTCGCCATGTTCGAAGAACTGGCGCTGGCGGTCGACAATGGCTTGCGTCACCCGGTGTATCGTCTCGAAGCGCTGCTGCACGTTCTTGATCAGCCAGCGGGCCTCCTGCAACTGGCCGCTCAGTTTGCCATTGCCCCGGCGCTGCTGCGCCAGCACTTCGGCGTACAGGCGATTGATGCGCAACCGCGGATAGGCGTCGGGATTGATATAGGCGGTCCACTTGCCCTTGAGCTTCTTGACGATCACGTCCGGCGTTATGTAGCGGGCCTCGATCTGCGAAAACGGTGCGCCGGGACGCGGGTCGAGCGTGACGATCAGCGCATGGGCCGCCTTCAGCGCCGCGTCATCGCAGCCGGTGAAGCGCTTGATCTTGGCGAAATCGCGGGCTGCCAGCAGTTCGAGATGCTTTTCGACGATCAACAGCGCCAGGCGATTCTCCGCGCAATCCGGCATCGACTTGAGCTGCAGGGCCAGACATTCTTGAGGACTGCGGGCACCAATACCGGTCGGATCGAAGCTCTGGATGTGGCGGAGCGCGATTTCCAGTTCCTCGAGCTCGATCTCGTATTCCGGCGGCAGTGTTTCCCACAGTTCTTCCAGTGGTGACGACAGATAGCCGTCGTCGTCCAGCGCTTCGATCAGGAAGCGCACGAGGCTGCGGTCGCGGTCGGAAAGCTGGGTCATGCCCAGCTGCCAGGTCAGGTGATCGCGCAGGCTTGGCGTGCCGCCGTGGATGTCCTGGGAATCGTTGTCATCTTCGTCATCGCGGCCGGCACCGGTGAAGGTTCCGGCATCGGTGCTCCAGCGGTCGTCGTCGACATCGGTGGGCGTAGCCGGAATGGCCTGCTCGCGATCATCACGCGCATCGCGTTCGTCACGCTCGTCGTGATCGGCGCGTTCGACCGCGTCACTGCGCGGCGCATCGAACTGCTGGGCCGCCGCGAACGACTCGGAGGCACCGTCGTCATCGCGCTCCAGCATCGGATTCTCGAGCAGGTAGTTCTCGATTTCCTGCTGCATCTCGACCGTCGAAAGCTGCAGGAGCTTGATCGACTGCTGCAGCTGGGGTGTCAGTGCCAGATGCTGGGAGAGTTTTAGCTGGAGTGCCGGTTTCATTTATCGGGTCGGATGCGCAATCCTGCGATCAGAGCTTGAAGTGTTCGCCAAGATAAACCTTGCGCACGCTTTCGTTGGCGACGATTTCAGCAGAACTCCCGGCAGCCAGCACGTGTCCGGCACTGATGATGTAGGCGTGATCGCAGATACCGAGTGTTTCCCGCACATTGTGATCGGTGATCAGCACGCCGATCCCCCGTTCCTTGAGGAAGCGGATGATCTTCTGGATTTCCAGCACGGCGATCGGGTCGACCCCGGCAAACGGCTCGTCGAGCAGGATGAAGCGCGGATTGGTGGCCAGCGCGCGGGCGATCTCCACGCGCCGCCGCTCGCCGCCGGAAAGTGCGGCCGCATTGATGTGGCGGACATGGGCAATATGCAGTTCACCGAGCAAGCCTTCGAGGCGGTCGTTCAGCTCCGCTTCGGGCAGGTCCAGAAGTTCCAGCACGGCGCGGATATTTTCCTCGACTGTCAGTTTGCGGAAGATCGACGCCTCCTGCGGCAAGTAGGAAAGCCCTTGACGCGCCCGATTATGCATCGGCAGGTGCGTCAGCCTGGTATCGTCGATGTAGACCTCGCCGCCATCGGCCGGAACGAGACCGACGATCATGTAGAAGCAGGTTGTCTTGCCGGCACCGTTGGGGCCCAGCAGACCGACCACCTCGCCGCTCTTGACCTCGAACGAGACGTCCTCGACCACGGTGCGCGCCTTGTACTTCTTGCGCAGGCTCTGCGCCGACAGTTTCGAAACCGGCGCTTCGCTCATTCGTCGACTCCGCGCATCACCCGGCGAATCGCTTCGCTGGAGAATCCCCGATATTGCAAAAAACGCATCTGTTTGGCCCGTTCTTCCACACTCTGCGGGGGCTGACGGAATTTTCGCGCCCAGACCGCCCGGCACCGTGACGCCTCGTCCCCCGCTTCGGGCAGCGCGGCAGTGATATCTTCATCGCTGACCCCGTGCTGCCGCAACTCCTGCTTCAGCCGCGCATCGCCATAACGGCCGGCGCGCGCCACCACGCGCTGGGTGGCGAAGCGATGATCGGACAGCAGGCGCTCGGCCTGCAACACGTCGAGAACTGCGTCAAGTTGCTCCGGAGATTCGGCAGCGGTGGCAAGTTTCGCCTTCAACTCGGCCCGGCTGTGATCCCGCCGGGTCAGCAGCCGCAGCGCGGCAACCCGCAGTGCCCGGCCGGAGTCAGGCATCGCCCGGCGCCGACTTGGTCGGCTTGATCACGGTACTGCTGGCCGCTTCACGGATACGCGCCTCGATTTCCTGGGCAAGTTCGGGATGGCTGCGCAGGAATTCGCGGGCGTTGTCCTTGCCCTGACCGATTTTCTCGCCCTTGTAGGCGTACCAGGCGCCCGATTTATCGATCAGCTTGTGCGCAACACCCATCTCGACGATTTCGCCATGCCGCGAAATACCCTCGCCGTAGAGGATGTCGAAGATGGCCTCGCGGAACGGCGGCGCCACCTTGTTCTTGACCACCTTGACCTTGGTTTCGCTGCCGATCACCTCGTCGCCCCGCTTGATCGCGCCGATGCGGCGGATATCGAGGCGCACCGAGGCGTAGAACTTCAGCGCGTTGCCGCCAGTGGTGGTTTCCGGCGAACCGAACATGACGCCGATCTTCATGCGAATCTGGTTGATGAAGACAACGAGCGTGTTGGTCTTCTTGATGTTGGCGGTCAGCTTGCGCAGCGCCTGGCTCATCAGGCGGGCGTGCAGGCCTACCATCTGGTCGCCCATCTCGCCTTCGATCTCGGCGCGCGGGGTGAGGGCAGCGACCGAATCGATGACGATGATATCGACCGAGCCGGAAAGGACCAGCATGTCGGCGATTTCCAGCGCCTGTTCGCCGGTATCCGGCTGCGAAATCAGCAGGTCGCCGACATTGACGCCGAGCTTCTGGGCGTACTGCGGATCGAGCGCGTGTTCGGCATCGATGAATGCGGCGACACCGCCGAGCTTCTGCATCTCGGCGACGACCTGCAGACAGAGCGTGGTCTTGCCGGAGGACTCGGGACCGTAGATTTCAACGACACGACCACGCGGCAGACCGCCGACGCCCAACGCGATATCCAGCCCGAGCGACCCGGTCGACACCACCTGAATGCCTTCGTCGATCTCGGCATCGCCCATCTTCATGATGGAGCCCTTGCCGAACTGCTTTTCGATCTGTTGCAGCGCTGCGGCGAGCGCTTTCGCCTTGTTGTCGTCCATGGTTTACCTCGAGAATTTGACGGGATTATGGCACAGGGGCCGGGGATGGAATAGAAATTGCTGCAGAAGGAATCCAGCGGGTCCCCTCAAGCAAGATACGGCTGAGAGATCGCTGTCGACTCAATACACTGTTAATTCGTACAGTATATTGAATCAACTCAAATGGCAAGCGAGCAGATTCTGTTTCCGGCCAGGCTGCGGGCGGCGGATTTTGCCCATTTTCGGGCGTCGACCGCACCCGGCAGGCAAAAATACTCGTGGCGCCGGCCCTTTGGGAACAGCCGGCATCGACGCCTGCCGCCCGCATCGCGGAGCATTCCAAACAAGCTTGTTCGCAAGGGAATACCGTCACCGGCGCCGCCGGTGACATATAATTTTCGCATTTTCAATTTCTTGCCTCCCGGCGGCGCGAGATGCTGATCTGGTTCGTCGTTCTCTACCTGATGCTGTCCATCGGCATCGGCCTCTACGTGGCCACCCGCGTGCATACCGCCAAGGATTTCGCGGTCGCCGGCCGCCACCTGCCGCTGCCGGTCGTCACCGCCACCGTGTTCGCCACCTGGTTCGGCGCCGAAGCGGTGTTCGGCGTTTCCGCCACCTTCGTCAAGGATGGCCTGACAGGCGTCGTCGCCGACCCGTTCGGCTCGTCGATGTGCCTGATCATCGCGGGGATCTTCTTCTCCCGGAAGCTTTACAAACTGAACATCCTGACGCTCGGCGACTATTTCCGCCTGCGCTACAACCGCACGGTCGAGGTGCTCACCACGCTGTGCATCGTCGCCAGCTATCTCGGCTGGGTATCGGCCCAGATCAAGGCCCTCGGGCTCGTCTTCAATGTCGTCACCAATGGCTATGTCAGCCAGACGGCGGGCATGATCCTCGGCGCTGCGATCGTGCTGACCTACACCACCTTCGGCGGCATGCTGTCAGTAGCCATCCTCGATTTCGTTCAGATGGGCGTCATCATGGGCGGCATGCTGTACATCGGCTACATCGTCTCGGGGCTGACCGGCGGCGTTGATCTCGTCATCGATCACGCGTCGGCCGCCGGCAAGCTTGATTTTTTCCCGCCGCCCGACCCGTGGCTGTGGCTGACCTTCCTCGGTGCGTGGATCACTATGATGCTCGGCTCGATTCCGCAGCAGGACGTCTTCCAGCGCATCACCTCGGCCAAGAGCCAGAAGATCGCGCTGTGGGGATCAATCCTCGGCGCCTCGATCTATTTCTGCTTCACCTTCGTGCCAATGTTCATCGCCTATTCGGCAACGCTGATCGACCCCGAACTATTTACCAGCCTGCTCGAAACCGACTCGCAACTGGTGCTGCCGACCCTTGTCCTCAACCACACGCCGGTCTTCGCCCAGGCGATCTTCTTTGGGGCCGTGCTGTCGGCGATCATGAGTTGCTCGTCGGCGACGCTGCTCGCCCCCTCGGTCGCCTTCTCGGAAAACATAGTGCGCGGCTTCTTCCCGGGCATGGGCGATCACCAGTTCCTGCGTGTCATGCGCATCTCTATTGTCGTTTTCACTCTCATTGTGCTTGGCTTCGCGCTGTACTCGAATGCCAGCATCTTCAAGATGGTCGAGAACGCCTACAAAGTGACGCTGGCTGGCGCCTTCGTGCCGCTGTTCTTCGGCGCCTTCTGGCGACGGGCAACGACGCAGGGGGCTTTGACCGCGATCTTCGGCGGCCTCTCCTCATGGATTCTGATCGAAATGCTGATCGGCGAGGCCAGCCTGGTGCCACCGCAACTGATCGGGCTCGGTGTCAGCATGCTCGGCATGGTTGTCGGCTCGCTGTCGCCACAATGGGTCGGACATCCGACGCCACACGAAGACCTGCACGCCGCATTGCACCACCGCGCCGCCGCCGAAACACACCACGCCGTCGATCACCCGCACCAGCACTGACATACAATCGGTGCCATGGATACTCGCGGCCCGGTTCTTCTCGCCCGTTACCTCGCGCTGGCCTGGCTTGGCCTGGTAATCTACGGCAGCCTGCACCCGTTTACCGGCTGGCGTGATACCGGCGTTTCACCCTTTGCCTTCCTTGAAGGTGGCTGGCCGCGCTACTGGACCGCCTTCGATCTCGCGGCCAATGTCGCAGTCTACCTGCCGCTGGGCTTTTTTCTGACGCTCGCGTTGCGCGGCCTGCCCGGTCGCTTCAGCGCCCCGATCCTGGCGACGCTGCTTTCGGGCCTGGCCAGCCTGGCCCTCGAGGCGGCACAGACCTGGCTGCCCTCGCGCGTTCCATCGAATGTCGATCTTGCCTGCAACGCGCTCGGCGGCCTGCTCGGCGCGCTCGTGGCGCAGATGGTCGGGCCGCGCATCTTCCTGCTCATCGCCGACTGGCAGCATCGCCTGATCGCGCCGATCCCGCACGCCGAATTCGGTCTGACGCTGCTCGGCTTGTGGCTGCTGATCCCGCTGTCCCCGGAAACCCTGTTGTTCGGCGCCGGCGACCTCCGCCAGATACTCGGCCTCGGCGGTGCCGTTCCCTTCGCGGCGGAAAGCTTCGTGCTGATCGAAGCGAGCATCACCACCTTCAATGCGCTGGCGGTCGGTCTTATGGTCCGTCTGCTGTGTGTCCGCGCGGCGACCGCCTATGTCGCCGTGCCACTGTTCATCCTGCTCGGCCTGCTCGTTCGCACCCTGGCCGCGGCGATTCTGGTCAGCCCGGACGAAGCCTTCGCTTGGCTGACCCCGGGAGCACAAATGGGGCTGCTGATGGCCGGCGCCGGCCTCGCCGTCGCCATCGCCCTTCCTGCCACGGCCCGCCTGATGCTGGCGGCGCTGGCGCTGTTGGCAGGGGCGACCCTGGTCAATCTCGCCCCGCCCAACCCATACTCCGCCGCGGCATTGGCCGCCTGGCGGCAGGGCCACTTTCTCAACTTCAACGGATTGACGCGCTGGATCGCGACCTTATGGCCTTTCCTGACACTCCCGTTCCTGCTATTGACGACACGTCGCCCGTAAGCTGGCACGCGCTGTCTGCAGGCGACGCCGCACACCGGCTCGGCGTAGATCGCGCAACCGGCCTGAGCGATGCCGAGGCAGCGAGCCGTCTGACCGTTCACGGTCCCAACCGCCTGACCGAGACGCCCCGCATGCCCGCCTGGAAACGTCTTGCCGGGCAACTCGCGCAACCGCTGGTCCTCGTCCTGATCGGCGCCGGGCTGATCACCAGCCTGCTGGGCGAATGGGTAGACGCCAGCGTGATCTTCGGCGTCGTGCTGGTCAATGCCATCATCGGCTACTGGCAGGAAGCCAAGGCCGAGGGCGCACTTGCCGCCCTGGCGCGGAGCATCGCGACGCCGGTCACGGTACGCCGCGACAACCACCGGAAAAAGCTGGATGCCGGCGAACTGGTGCCCGGCGACGTCGTCCTGCTCGCCGCCGGCGCCCGCGTTCCCGCCGACCTGCGGCTGTTTCACCAGCGCGAACTGCACGCCGACGAGTCGATGCTGACCGGCGAGTCGTTGCCGGTCGCCAAGGATACCGAGCCCCTGCCTGGCGACACGCTGCTCGCCGAGCGCCGCAACATGGCCTACGCCGGCGCCACCATCGTCGCCGGGCAGGGTGCGGGGCTGGTCATCGCGACCGGCGACGCCACCGAGACCGGCCGCATCGCCGGCCTGATCGCCAGTGCGCCCGAACTGGCGACACCGCTCACGCGCAAGATGGCCACCTTCTCGAACTGGCTGCTGTGGGCCATCGGCGGCCTCGCCTTGCTCACCTTCGGCATCGGGCTGGCACGCGGCGAAACGGCCTTCGACATGTTCATGGCGGCGGTCGCGCTGGCCGTCGGCGCCATCCCGGAAGGACTGCCGGCAGCGGTCACCGTCACGCTAGCCATCGGCGTCGCCCGCATGGCCAAGCGCCGCGCCATCATCCGCCGTCTGCCGGCGGTCGAAACGCTGGGCAGCACGACCGTCATCTGCTCGGACAAGACGGGCACGCTGACCGAGAATGCCATGACGGTGCGCGCCCTGTACTGTGGCGGCCGCCACCTGGCGGTGGACGGACACGGCTACAACCCGGACGGCGAAATCCGCCACGACGAAATGCCGGTTGTCATTGACGGGGCGCTGCGCGAATGCCTGGTGGCCGGTTCGCTATGCAACGACGCCAGCCTGGCGAAAGCCGGCCATCACTGGGCGATCACCGGCGACCCGACCGAGGCTGCCCTGCTGGTCGTCGCGCGCAAGGGCGGACTCGACGAGCACACCTTGCAGGCCCTGTTTCCCCGGCAGGACGAACTCCCGTTCGACGCCGGCCGGCAATACATGGCGACGGCGC
>DATIUN010000233.1:0-2709 GCA_035466795.1 Azonexus sp.
CGTCATCGGTGGGCGGCCTCATATCTGCCGAGCCGGCGCGCAACTGTCTCGCCCGCTCCACACCCCCAGCCCTCCAGCCATGACTTCCACTGCCCCGCTCCACGCCCGCCTGCTGATCCTCGGCTCCGGCCCCGCCGGCTACACTGCGGCGGTGTATGCCGCGCGCGCCAACCTGAAACCGGTGCTGCTCACCGGCCTCGCCCCCGGGGGCCAGCTCATGACCACCACCGACGTCGACAACTGGCCCGCCGACTTCGCCGGCGTGCAGGGACCGACGCTGATGGAGCGCTTCCAGAAGCATGCAGAGCGCTTCGAGACCGAAATCGTCTACGACCAGATTCACACGGTCGAGCTGCGCAAGAAACCGATTACGCTGAGCGGCGACAGCGCCACCTATACCTGCGACGCCCTGATCATCGCCACCGGCGCCTCGGCCCAGTACCTCGGCCTGCCCTCCGAGGAAGCCTTCATGGGCAAGGGGGTCTCGGCCTGCGCCACCTGCGACGGCTTCTTCTACCGCAACAAGCCGGTCGCCGTCATCGGCGGCGGCAACACCGCCGTCGAGGAAGCGCTTTATTTGGCCAACATCGCCAGCCACGTCACGCTGATCCACCGGCGCGACAAGCTCCGCTCCGAGAAGATCATGCAGGACAAGCTGTTCGAGAAGGAAAAGGCCGGCAAGATCACCATCCTGTGGAACAGCGTGCTCGACGAGGTGCTGGGCGACAATTCCGGCGTCACCGGCCTGCGGGTCAAAAACGTTCAGACCGGGGCGACGCAGAACGTCGACGTGTTCGGCGTTTTCATCGCCATCGGCCACAAGCCGAATACCGACATCTTCGCCGGCCAGCTGGCGATGGAGGACGGCTACCTGATCACCGAAGCCGGCCGCACAGGCAACGCCACGCAAACCAGCATCGCCGGCATCTTTGCCGCCGGCGACGTCCAGGACTACATCTACCGCCAGGCCTGCACCTCCGCCGGCACCGGCTGCATGGCGGCGCTCGATGCCGAGCGTTACCTCGACGGCCTCGCCTGAGCCGTAAAGCACGATTGATCGACCCGGACGATCTCGCGGCCTTTCGGGCGGCAGTGGCGGATGCCAGGCCACTGCCGGCGTCGGATCGCGTCCATCTCGGCGGCCCGATGCCGCCGCCGCACCCGCTGCAACACCTGGCCGACGAGCGGGCGGCGCTGCACGAAAGCCTGCACGGGCCAATCACGCTTCAGGATCGGCTCGAAGGCGGCGACGAACCAAGCTACCTGCGCGCCGGCCTCGCCAACAGCGTACTGCGCGACTTGCGGCGCGGGCGCTGGGTGATTCAGGACGAGATCGACCTGCATGGCCTCAACCGCGAGCAGGCCCGCGAACTGCTGGCCGGTTTCCTTGCGCGGTCGCTCAGACACGGAGTGCGTTGCGTGCGCATCATTCATGGCAAGGGGTTGGGCTCGCCGGGCCGCGAAGCCGTGCTGCGCCGCCTGGTACGCGGCTGGCTGACGCAGAAAATCGAGATTCTGGCCTACTGCCAGGCCAAGCCCCAGGATGGAGGCGAAGGCGCTGTCATCGTCCTGCTGCGGACGCAGAAAAAATCTTAATTCTTGCTCTTGGCGACGCCATGTTTGAACAATTCGGCGTCCTCGATGCCGGACCACCCCGTTCCCGATGCCTGTTGCGTGTCAAAACCCAGGGTGCCATGCAGCATGGAAAGGCGAAAAATCTCCATTGCCACATCAGGCGGAAAGCCCTGACGCCCGGGGCGGTCCGATACCATCAGGCCGGACAGGAAATCCTCAAGCGACGGCTTTCCCCAGAGCGCAACGATTTTGGCGAGGATCCGCGGGAAACCCTGCTCGAGGTGGACGGGGTAGACATCCGCATGCGAACCCAGATGTGCCAGCAACTCGGCCCGCAACGCGGGAATATCGAAGCTTTCCTGTTCGTCCATTGGATACCCCCTTCGGGTCAGATTGCCTCTTCGTCGGTCTCGCCGGTACGGACACGCACGACCTGCTCGACCGGCATCACGAAAATCTTGCCGTCGCCGATCTTGCCCGTGCGGGCAGCCTTGATGATGCCTTCGATCGCGGCATCGACATGGTCAGTCTTGACCACGATTTCAATCTTGATCTTGGGCAGGAAATCGACCACGTATTCGGCACCACGATAAAGCTCGGTATGCCCCTTCTGGCGGCCGAAGCCCTTGACCTCGGTTACCGTCAGACCGGTGATCCCGATTTCCGACAGCGCCTCGCGCACTTCGTCGAGTTTGAACGGCTTGATGATGGCTTCGATTTTCTTCATGTTCGGTTTCCTGTTCGATTCGGTTGATCAAAATTCGTCGCGGTAACGATTGGTAATAGGATACCGCCAATCCTTGCCAAAACCACGCGGCGTGATGCGAATTCCGACCGGCGACTGTCGCCGCTTGTATTCGGCGATGCGCAGCAGGCGCACGACGCGGCGCACATCCGCTTCCGGCAGGCCGGCGGCGATGATCTCGCGCGGGCTGCGATCCTCTTCCATGTAGGCGTGGACGATCGCATCGAGCACTTCATAGGCGGGCAGCGAATCCTGATCGGTCTGGTCGAGCTTCAGTTCAGCGGATGGCGGACGGACGATGATGTTTTCCGGAATCACCGGCGGGCCGCCAGCGCATAGCGTGTTGCGGTAGCGCGCCAGGCGATAGACCAGCGTCTTGTAGACGTCCT
>DATIUN010000234.1:0-16344 GCA_035466795.1 Azonexus sp.
TTGGCGCGATCGCCGCAGCGAAGTTCATCACCCTGCGCAAGTCGGTGCGCGTCATTCCCCTGGGCATCGCCATGGGCGTGATCGTCCTGGTCATGAACTTCGTACACGACATCTGGCTCGCCGTGCCGCTGCTGATCATCATCGGCGCCCTGTCGGGTTTCTTCGTCGTGCCGATGAACGCCCTGCTCCAGCATCGCGGCCACATCCTGATGGGCGCCGGGCATTCGATCGCCGTCCAGAACTTCAACGAGAACCTGTCGATCCTGATCATGACCGGCCTTTATTTCGTCATGATCCGCATGGATGTCTCGATCTACGTCGTCGTCACCCTGTTCGGCCTGTGCGTCAGCGGCCTGATGTACCTGATTCGCCGGCGCCACCTCGCCAACCAGCGCGAGAACGACGACGTCCGTCATCTCGACGACGGCGCCCACTTCTAGATTAGAACGACAACTCCCCGCCACCGCCGGCCAGCCGCTCGCGCAGGCAACGCCGTGCGAACAGCAGATCTTCCCAGGCCTTGGCCTTCTCCGGCAGGTTGCGCAGCAGATAGGCGGGGTGATAGGTGACCACCACCGGAATGCCCTGGTACTCGTAACGGCGGCCGCGCAGCGAGGCGAGCGAACTGTCGTCGCGCAGCACCGAATGCACCGCCGCCTTGCCGAGCAGGACGATGACTTTCGGTTGCAGCAAGGCGATCTGGCGCTCCAGCCACGGCCGGCAGGCCGCCATTTCAGCCGCTTCCGGCGTGCGGTTGCCGGGTGGCCGGCACTTGACGGCATTGCCGATATAGACCTTGTCGCCGCGCGCGATGTCGAGCGCGGCAAGCATGTTGTCGAGCAGCTTGCCGGCCTGGCCGACGAAGGGCTCGCCCTTGACGTCCTCCTCGGCGCCCGGCCCCTCGCCGACGAACAGCCAGTCCGGATTCAGGTCGCCGACGCCGAGCACCGCCTGCTTGCGCTGCTGGCATAATTGACAGGCTTTGCACGCAGCCACCGCCTCAGCCAATTCCGGCCAATCCAGCGCGTCGACCGCGCCCGGCGGGCGAACGGGCGCGTGGCGCATGTGCCCTTGGAGTGCAGCCGGCACAGGTGGTGGCGAAGTAAGGACGTGCGTCACGTCCGTCGGCGATGGCGCGGGAGCCAGCACGGCTTCCGTCACCGGCGCTTCGGTGGCCGTTTCGCGCAAGCGCCAGATCGGCGCCAGACCCATCTCGGCCAGCATCTGTTCGCGGGTCAGGCTCATTGCAGTTCCTTGTCGAAAACCAGCGCATCCTCGCGCCCGGCAGCCGCCGGATAATACGCCCGCCGCACGCCGATCTGCGAAAAGCCGAAATGGCGATAGAAGGCTATCGCCTGCCCGTTCGACGGACGGACCTCGAGCAACAGGCGCCGCGCACCCGCCGCACGTGCATCATCCATGATCCGGTGCAGCATCCGCGTACCGTGACCGTGCCCCTGATGGCGGCGGTCGATCCCGATATTGAGCAGATGCGCTTCGTCGACCACCTTCATCACCACCGAGAAGCCGACGAGATCGGCGCCGAGACGCAGCACGCGGGCCTCGTGGCCGGCAGCCAGCGAATCGGCGAAATTGCCGCGTGACCACGGAAATTCCTGTAGCGACACTTCGAGCGCCACGACCGCATCGAGATCGTCGGCACTCATCGCAAGCGAATCCGGGGTCGCACTCACGCCTTGCCTCCGGCGTCGAGTCGCTCGCGTATGGTCTTGGCTACCTTGTCGCGGACATAGAGCGGCGCTGCCAGCGCCGGATCGATGCCGGCGCCCTGCGCCAGGCGGTGCGCCGCCAGTCGCGCAACCGCCGCGGCCTGCGGCAGAATTTCGGGATGCAGCATGAAGCCGGCCGCACGCAGACGCCCGGCGAGCTCCGGATAGGCCGCCAGCGCGTTGCCGCAGGCGATCCAGTTTCCGTTTGCCGGCAGGTCGAGTGTCGCCGGCGGGCCGACACGCATCCCGCCATGCAGTTCGAGGAAGGCGTCGCGCCGCTCGTAAGCCGCCGCGTAGACTTCGCCCATGCGCGCATCGAGCAGGCTCAGCACGCGGGGCTCGCCCACTGTTTCCGCCATCGCTTCCAGCCCGCAAACCGGCACCACCGGCAGACCGGCACCGACCGCCAAGCCCTGGGCCACGCCGCATGCCACGCGCAGGCCGGTGAAGGCGCCCGGTCCGGCGCCGAAGGCAATCGCATCGAGCTGCGCGAAGCCGGTTTCACTGCCCGCCAGCAACTCCCGCACCAACGGTAGCAGGGTTTCGGAATGCGGGCGGCCGGGCGGACAGATGCGCTGATCGATATCGCCGTCCGTCAAAAGCGCGCACGTCCCGAAATCGGTGGATGTTTCAATGGCCAGAATTTTCATCCCCGGCATTTTACCGGAGCACCGCCAGCACCAAGCATCCCGCCTTCACGAGACGCCGCCGATCGAGCCGTTCAGTGCCTGCCGCCGCGGCCGCCGCCAGGCGGCGATGCGCTGTGACCACGCATCTCGTCACGCATCCGCTGGCGGTCTTCCGGCGGCATCTGCCATTGTCCGCGGTGCTCGTCGCGCATCCGCTGACGGTCTTCCTGCGGCATCTGCCTCCACTGTTCGCGCATTTCCTGACGCATCTGGCGGCGCTGGTCGGGCGGCATCTGCGCATGCACTGACGCCGTGCCAGCCGAAAAGGCTATCAGCACGAGCAGCAAATGCGCCATCTTTCGCCAGACGAACATCTTCACAAGCTTCCTTTTTTGCACACCTTGATTGTCGCATCGCCTGGCCAAAGCGTTGTGTGACCTGGCCGCGGGCTTTGTAACAACTTGTTTCCGCCATCCCCGCTGAAAAAGCTTGTTACCATTACCCGCATGCCAACCATCAACGCCGGATTATCCTTCGCCCCATGAACGACAGACAACACCGCCTTCTCGTCGTCGACGACGACAGCCGCCTACGCGACCTGCTGGTGCGCTACCTCGGCGAACAGGGCCTGGAAGTGAAAGCCGTCGGCGATGCCGGCCAGATGGACAGGCTGCGGACACGCGAGCATTTCGACCTGATCGTCCTCGACCTGATGCTGCCCGGCGAGGACGGCCTGACCATCTGCCGGCGCCTGCGCGGCACCGGCGACACGACGCCGATCATCATGCTGACCGCCAAGGGCGAAGAGGTGGACCGCATCGTCGGCCTCGAAATGGGCGCCGACGACTATCTGCCCAAGCCGTTCAACCCGCGCGAGCTGCTCGCCCGCATCCATGCCGTGCTGCGCCGCCAGACGACAACCCCGCCCGGCGCGCCGCAAGCGGACGAGCCGGCGATCCGTTTCGGCAATGTCGAGGTCGATTTCGCGGCACGCGCGCTGAAGCGCGGCGATGAACTGCTGGCCCTGACCACTGGCGAGTTCGCCGTGCTCAAGGTACTGCTGCAGCACCCGCGCCAGCCGCTGTCCCGCGACAAGCTGATGGCCCTCGCCCGCGGCCGCGAGCAGGGGCCGTTCGATCGTGCCATCGACGTCCAGGTTTCCCGCCTGCGCAAACTGATCGAGAGTGATCCGGCCCAGCCGCGCTACCTGCAGACGGTCTGGGGCTTCGGCTACGTCTTCGTACCGGACGGCGCCGAACGGCAATGATTCCGCGCACGCTGCTGGCGCGCACCTTCCTGTTGCTGGCCGCCCTGGTCATCCTGACCACCACCGCCTGGCTGAGCGTTTTCCGCTACATCGAGGCCGAACCACGGGCACGCGAAACGGCACAACTCGCCGCTTCCGCGGTCAACCTGATCCGGGCGGCACTTTTTGCCGCCGCCCCGGAAAAGCGTCCGGAGCTGTTCAACGAACTATCGACCCGCGAAGGCATCCGGCTTCTCCCGGCGGAAGCCGACGACCGTGTCGAGCCGATGCCGGATTCGCGCTTCCACCACCTGATCCAGCGCGAACTGTCCACCCGCCTCGGGCCGCACACGCGGGTCGCCGCCGAAGTCGATGGCGTCGCCGGCTTCTGGGTCAGCTTTCGCCTTGATGAACATGACGATGATGAATACTGGCTGATCCTGCCGCGCGAACGCGCCATGCGCAGCGTCGCCGGTCACTGGCTGCTCTGGGGCCTGCTGGCGCTGGCGCTGGCGCTGGCCGTCGCCTGGCTGATCGCCTCGCGCATCAGCCGCCCGCTCAAGGCGATGGCCGAATCCGCCAAGGCCGTCGGCCGCGGCCTCAGCCCGACACCGCTCCCGGAATCCGGCGCCGAGGAAATGCGGCTGCTGGCCGGCGCCTTCAATGCCATGGCCAGCGACCTCGAACGGCATGAGAAAGACCGCTCGGAAGTCCTCGCCGGCATCTCGCACGACCTGCGTACCCCGCTCACCCGCCTGCGTCTCGAAGCCGAAATGAGCGTTGCCGATGAGGCCGCGCGCCAGGCAGTCGTCGCCGACATCGAGCAAATGGAGGCTGTGATCTCGCAGTTCATGGATTACGCGCGCACCGATCTCGGCGAGGAACCTGCTGCAACCGACCTCGGTGCCCTGCTCGCCCACATGGTCGAGCGCCAGCGGCAGCGCGGGCAAGCGATCCGCTTCGCAGCCGCCGAGCTGCCCGAGCTGCGGCTACGTCCCCGTGCCCTGACCCGGGCGATTGGCAATCTGATCGACAATGCCGCGAAATACGGCGGCGGCGAAATATCCGTGAGCGCCTCGCGGCAGACCAACGAAATCTGGATCGAGGTGCGCGACCAAGGTGCCGGTATTCCGGCAACGGAAGCCGAACGCCTGAAACGCCCCTTCACGCGACTCGACAGCGCGCGCAGCAACGCCACCGGCACCGGCCTCGGCCTCGCCATCGTCGACCGCATAGCCCGCCTGCACGAAGGGCGGCTCGAACTGCTGCCCAACCCCGGCGGCGGCCTGCTGGCGCGCCTGGTGATCGCCTGCCGGACGTAAGCCGGCGAAGCTTATCGGTGCCATGTGTGGCGGCATTCTCTTTATGGTGGTACCCGGTATGCTGCCTGGCGACGAAAAGCAAAAATTTTCGGCCATGCCAAAATATAGACTCGCGAGTTCAAGCCCAAGAAATTCTAGTTGTTCCGGCGTCTTGAACGTTCGGACGTTCACGAAAAACGGGGCGCTCTTTCGAGCGCCCCGTTGCGGACATTCGCCAAGCTGGGCTTACTTGGCCTGCATCCGGTTGATGTAGTCAATCAGCGCGAGAATACGCCCGCGGATGAAGGTCTCGGGATCATAGTAACTGTCGGCGTAGAACTCGCCGGCCTTGATCTGGTAGGTCTTGCCCCAGATCGGCATTTCACGCTGGCCATGTCCCTTCACCTCATACCGTCCGTCAATCACGCCATAGACGCGTTCCAGCGGGAAAACCCCGCCGTTCTTCTTCGACAACAGAGTCAGATCGGGCGGCGTCACCTTCAGGAAGTCGACGTAGGCACCACCCTTCAAATTGTTGCCGTGGCAGGCGACGCAATACGAGTCGTACTCATGTTTGCCGAGATCGACCTTGTCAGCCGCAACCGCAGTCGTTACACCGGTTGTGGCAATGGTTATAGCGATTGCGCCAATAAAGGTAAAAGTTTTCATTTCGTTTCTCCTTTGTGAAATTTCCGACATCAACTGCTACGACATTAGGCTACTCAGAATACGTACACTTGGCTAGCAATGGTTAGAGATGTGCACAAAAATTCAGACGCCATCTTTAAGATATTTTTCTAGTAGGCATGAGATGGAATGGCACCGAAGGCAGTCTATAAACCAGAAAGCAGGACACCCTCGACTGGCTCCGCCTGAAGGTCGCCCATCGGCCGGCTTCCGTTTTTCGGGCGATTCATTCTGTTCGAAGCGATCAGCGCTGTCGTCGAATACCTCAAGTCGAAACTCTTGGCCTAAACAAACCGTGTCAACGAGACCGGGTAGGCTCCACGCACTTGCCCGATCAGGAGCAACCTCTTCGCGCAACATGAGCGACCGCAACGTGCAGCAAAGCTGACCCGTGACAAACAGATGATCGATTTCCGCTGCGGGTCGAACTCAGCCGGTCGGCCAGCTCACATCTGTCATCAGGCAGAGTACGGCCATCAAGAGCTGGTGACGAGGCAAGAAACTGCCCTGCATGTCCGACCGCAGTTCACCACATTGGCGACCTTCAATCAGGGCGTGTCAGCAGCAACTGACTATTTCGGTTCTTGGGGAATACCTCTTCGAAGCGAGATGGATGCCGAGAGCAATCCAAAGCGACAAGCTGAGAGAAGTCATGGCGCTGGGAATCAAGTGGCTCGAAGGTAGTCCAGCCATTGCTCGAACAGCCTGCTGTCTGCGGCGCAGACAGCGGATCGTGCCACCAGGTTCAGCGCTGCTGGCCGACCGTCGAGAGTGTCGGCATGGCCGCCGGCTTCCTCCAGTATCAGGCTGCCCGCGGCGTAATCCCACAGGCTTTGCCGGCCATGCAAATACAGATGGAAGCGACCCGCCGCCACCCAGCACCAGTCGAGCGCAACCGAGCCGATCGAGCGCTGCGACGAATAAGGTGGCGTAGCGGCAATGCGCGCCGCCAGCGTGGCAGGCAAACGCTTGAAGTCGATGCAGGCGGTCGTCTTGGCGAGTGGAATGCTGGACGCAGGCGCCCGCAGCGGTTCTCCATTGAGCGTGGCTCCATGGCCACGCAGGGCGGCAAAGGATTCATCATGCATCGGGTCGAAGACGATACCGGCCTCGATGCGGCCCTGGCGCATAAGCGCCAGGGAAACGGCGAACAGCGGGATGCCGGCAGCGTAGTTGCTGGTGCCGTCGAGCGGGTCGAGAATCCATAGTCCGCCGTGATCTTCGCCGCTTGCGTTGCCTGCCTCGTCCAGCAACCGCTCCTGTTGCTGCGCCTCCATTTCCTCGCCAAGCAAGGCAATCCGGGGGTGGCGCGCCGCCAGTTCGGCTTGCAAGCGCGACTGCATCGCCAGATCGGCCTCGGTCAACCAGCTGCCATCCGCCTTTTCGCGACGGCTGGTATGGCGAAAGCGATCGAGCAACTCTTCACGCGCGACGGCGCGGACGATCGTCTCAAGGGCTGAAAGATCTGAAGGGTTCATGGATAACTCGCTTGCTTCTGTTGAATTTCGAGTGGGTATCAGACGACTTGCCAGTGTGTAGTCGCGTGGAATGACTGCTGTACTTTACTACCTGTCTTTGAACCCATGAAGGATCAACCGTCCGCCGTGGGTCCGGTGGAACCAACCGAATTTGAAAATTGAATGAAAATCATCTAGCCGGCCTCCCGCCACCTCGGTAGCGGTGAAGTTAAAGTGAGTTTGCGAACTTTCTTTAACGGACGGGAGGTTGAGATGAAATATAGCGGAATTGACCTGCACTCGAACAACAGCGTGGTGACGGTGACGGACGAAGAGGATCGAGTGATGGCGGAGAAGCGGCTGCCCAACGACCTGGCGACGATACTGGGGTTTCTATTGCCCTGGCGCGATGAGTTAGTGGGCGTTGTCGTGGAATCGACGTACAACTGGTACTGGCTGGTGGATGGTCTGCAAGAAGCCGGCTACCGGGTGCATTTGGCGCACTGCTCGGCGATCAAGAAATATGAAGGACTGAAGCATAGTGGCGATGAGGCTGATGCGCGTCATCTTGCCCACCTGCTGCGACTGGGAATTTTGCCGACGGGGACGATCCTGCCACGGGAGCAACGAGCGTTGCGCGACCTGGGAAGGAAGCGAATGCAGTTGGTACGAAGCCGCACCCAACATATTCTGGCGGTGGAGAACATCACGGCACGCGAACGAGGTGCCCGAATCAGTAGCGAACAGGTCAAGCGCCTTTCGGTAGAAACGATCGATCAGATGCCTGTCCCTGAGGATGTGGCCTTGGCGGTCAAGGCCAACGTTGCCGTGATCCATACCTTGAGCGTGCAGATTGACCTGCTGGAAAAGCGTCTTCAGAAGGCGGTGCCTCGAACCGAGTATGACCTCGTGACTACGATACCGGGTATTGGCCGGATATTGGCAACGACGATCCTGCTGGAAACGGGGCCGATTGATCGTTTTGCCAGTCCCGGGAACTTTGCTTCGTATGCGCGCTGTGTCGATAGCCAGCACACCAGCAATGGCAAGAAGAAGGGCGAGGGAAATACCAAGAACGGTAACAAGTACCTATCCTGGGCGTTCATTGAGGCCGCCCACTTTGCCATGCGCTACTGTGTGGAGGCGAAGCGGTTTTACGAACGAAAGAAGTCAAGAACCAACAACGTGGTGGCGATCAAGGCGCTGGCGCACAAGCTGGCCCGAGCGTGCTTCCACATGTTGAAGGAGCGCAAGCCATTTGATGTCACGCGCTGCTTTGCCTGAGTAATGACGGCGGCCGGCAAGCCAAAGCAAGAGACTGGAGCCCTAGCCATTGCGAATGAATTGGATGCCGTGTCGCCGCCACCGATTTGCAGTGAAACGGATCGCCCGGAACGTGAGCCAGAAACGGATTGGCGCCAACTTATCGGCAGCCACGCGAATGTGAAGCATCCCTTGGACACGCAACGGCACCAACGTTCTTCTGGGGCGGCGAAGCCGCCAGGGCGACAGGCAGTGTCATCGCCGCTCGCTTGATCCTGATGGGTGTCTGGCGCGATTCGTCGCAGCCAAGTATTGAAGAAACGGGTGTGCTCCAGAGCTGCAGTTGGGACGTAGTGATTGATCAAGAATTGGCGGCTGACGCCGCAGGGATTTGCTTACTCGCTTGACACAGGCCGGCTAATGGGTGTCTTCACGTTTGTTTGAGCTATCGACCGCACCGTTCCCATACCTGTGGTGGTGTCTCGTATCCTTGGGGTCGCCGGGGGGATCATCCGTAAGAGTTTTATAATGGAAGAGTATTCTGGGAGTGGGTTACACAATCCATTCGTGTGCACATTTCTTGCACTGGGCGCGAAACCAGACGTCGCGTCCGAGATTGTCGATGTCGGGGTCGCTGCCCTCGGGGAGCGGGGTGGGACCGGAATCCAGCACCCGGAATTTTCCATAAGCGTCGCAGGCAGGACAAACTGCCCTCTGGCCCAGTAGCTCGGCAATATCCAGCATGCTGCGGTAGCGATGCCATGAAACCAGTCCGGCCGCAATGCCGCCAAAGATCAGCAGAATTCCGGTGCTTCTCGATGCGGCGGTGTGCTGACCGAAAATCTCGACCCCGCTGGCCGTGGCAATGATGCCCAGGAAACAGGTCACCAGCCAGGCATGCGTTTCGATCAACTGGCGTTCATACCAGACCCGAAAGCCGCGTTTGCGGATGATGTCCAGAGAAGCCATGCAAATCCCTTTCAGCGGGGCATTTCAGACGGCTACAAAAAAATAGGAAATCCAATGGCCTTTCCGGGAATATGGCTGACGCCGGGTGCCACGGTCTCGTTACAGGGATGATATTCTTCAGTCACCAAAACTCACCGGCCGGTTACGCTGCACAGCCGAAGCTCAGGTAGGTTACCCCGATTTCTGCTGCTGAACGACCGCTTCCTTGTCAGTGACGCGTACCGCGAATGTCAGCATCCATTTTCATCCAACGTCTGCAGTGGGCAACACATTTCTGCCTGTCAGTCTCAAATACCGCTGAATGGCTGCACCAGACTTGCTTTCAACTTCTTCCGCTTAACGAGAACTCCGCAAGCGTCTGGTAGGAAGCGCCGCTGGCCGACAATTGCGACCGCACCAGCACGAATTTCGTGCACCGCCAAGGCAGGGTCTGGCCGGGCGGCAATGGCGCACCGAGCACCTTCACCTTGCGCACCAGGGTCACATGCGGGGTGAAGTTCCGGCGCGCATCGGCGAAGTCGAATCCGGCGGCCTGCAACGCGCCGCTCAGTGCGCGTGCAAGCTCGAAGAGCGGCGGCGGAACGACGCTGCAGCCAGCCCAGAAAACCCGGTTGTGGTGCCACAGGCCGAACTGGTCCAGCGTCAGATCGAAAGCTTCGGCGCACACCTCGCGGGCCGAACGCTGCAGATCGGGCAAGCGTTCGAGCGGCACGTCGCCGATGAAAGCAAGGGTCAGGTGGATGGTTTCCTGGCGCGTCGCCCGGCCACCTGCGCTGTTGGCGAAAGAATCGGCCACGGCGGAAAGTTGCTGCGCGACGTCCGACGGTGGCCACAGGGCGAAGAAGACGCGGGCCGTTGCGGGCCGTTCGGTGCGCTGCGTGGTGCCCTCAGCCGGCACGTTCGACGAGGACCACCGCCTGCGCCTCAATCGCTTCCTGGCGCCCGAGGTAGCCGAGCTTCTCGTTGGTCTTGCCCTTGATGTTGACGGAACCGGGCGAAATTCCGAGGTCGACCGCAACATTTGCCACCATCGCCGCCGCGTGCGGGGCGAGCTTCGGCTGCTGGGCAATAATTGTGGCATCGACATTCACCGGTCGCCAGCCGCGTTCGGCCAGCAGGGCGACGGCAGCGCGCAACAGGACGCGGCTGTCGGCGCCCTTGTAGCGCGGATCGCTGTCCGGGAAGTGGCGCCCGATATCGCCCAGCGCGACGGCGCCGAGCAGGGCATCGGTGACCGCGTGGAGCAGCGCGTCGGCATCGGAATGGCCGAGCAAGCCGGTTTCGTGTGGAATCTCGACGCCTCCGAGGATGAGTTTGCGGCCGGCGACCAGCTGGTGGACGTCGTAGCCCTGTCCGACCCGGAAGTTCATTTACGTCCCCTGAGTATCATCGCCGCCAGCGCCAGATCGGCCGGGTAGGTCACCTTGAAATTGGTCGCGTCGGCGCGTACCAGCTTTGGCTTGAGACCGAGCGCCTCGATCGCGCCGGCTTCGTCGGTCACTTCGCGGCATTTTTCCAAGGCCTCGCGCAGCAGGCGATAACGGAACATCTGCGGCGTCTGTGCCTGCCACAAACCATCGCGCGGCTCGGTGGCGGCGACGCGCTGTTCCGCATCGGCACGCTTCATGGTATCGGCGACAGGCACGGCGAGCAGGCCGCCGACCGGGTCATTGACCAGTTCGGCGAACAAGGCGGCGAGCATTTCGCCGCTGATGCAGGGCCGCGCGGCATCGTGCACCAGAATCCAGTCATCGTCGGCCGCCACCATGGCGGCGGCCTGTAATCCGTTGCGCACGCTGTCGGCCCGCGTCGTGCCGCCGCAACGCAGCGTTTCCAGCTTGGGGCCAAGCGCCGACCAGTCGTGACGATTCCATTCGTTGTCTTCCGGCGCCAACACGACCCAGACGCGATCGACCGCCGGACAACCCACCAGCGCCTTCAGCGTATGATGAATCAACGGCCGTCCGAGCAGGTCGAGATATTGCTTCGGGGTTCCGGAACCGAAGCGCGATCCGCTGCCGGCAGCAGGAACGATTGCGTAATGGCGTAGCATGGCTTAATTTTACTGAATAAAGCAAAGTCGAGAGAAAATCCATGAGTTTCGTCGCTCCCGAACTGGCTGCGCCGGTCGAGGCCTTTGCCACGGCGCTGGGCATCGGCCTGCTGGTCGGCATGGAGCGCGAGCGGCGCCCCGACTCGGCGGCCGGCCTGCGGACCTTCGCGCTGGTTTCCATGCTCGGCTGCCTGTTCGCCCTGCTCAGCGAGAAGACCGGCGGACCGTGGGCGCTGATTGCCGGGCTCGTGGTCATTTCCGGCGCCATGGTGGCTTCCAATTTCTCGGCCAAAACCGAGGAGCAATATCGCGGCTTCACTTCCGAAGCGGCAGTCATCGTCATTTACGGCCTGGGCGCCGCGGTCTGGTTCGGCTATTCGACGCTGGCGGTCATGCTGGCCATCGCGACGACGATCCTCCTCTACTTCAAGGCCGAGCTACGCCGGATCAGCGAGCGCCTGACCGCCAAGGACATCAACTCGATCCTGCAGTTCGCCGTCCTTTCGCTGGTCATCCTGCCGATCCTGCCCAACCATGATTTCGGCCCGTATAACGCGATCAACCCGCGCCAAGTGTGGTGGATGGTGGTCCTCATTTCCGGACTGGCGCTCGGCGGCTACATTGCCCTGCGCATCATCGGCACCCGCCACGGCGCGGCGGTGCTCGGCATTTTCGGCGGTCTGGCATCGTCGACCGCAACCACCATGATGTTCTCGCGTCACGCGCAGACACACGGCAACCTCGTGCGCATGTCGGCAATCGTCATTCTGATCGCCAACGTCATGGTGATGATCCGGCTCGGCCTGGTCGGCGCCGTCGTTGCCCCGCATCTGGGCCATCGTCTTCGCCTGCGGCATCGTGCCGGGCGTCGCCATGTCGCTTTACGGCTGGAAGGTGCTGAACGCGGCCGGCGACCTGCCGATGCCCGAGGTCAAGAACCCGACCGAACTGCGGACCGCCATTTCCTTCGGCCTGCTCTATGCCGTCGTGCTGCTCGCTTCCGCTTGGCTGGAGGATGTCGCCGGCAACAAGGGCCTCTTTTTCGTCGCCCTGGCCTCCGGCCTGACCGATGCCGATGCCAGCGTGCTGTCCACGCTGCGGTTGTTCAACCTAGAAAAAATCCCTGCCGGCGAAGCCGTGATTGCAGTCACCCTGGCGCTGATGGCCAACCTGGTATTCAAGATCGGCCTGGTCATCAGCATCGGCGGCAGCAAGCTGGCCCGCCATGCCCTGCCCGGACTGATCGCCATCGGTACCGGCATGGCGCTCGGATTATTGCTCGTTTGAGGAGTCCACCATGACATTGACCCGCCCTCCCGCCGTCGCCGGCGCTTTCTACCCCGGTAGCCCGGCGCTGCTTTCCGCTACCGTCGACCAGTTGCTGGCGGAAGCGCCTGCCAGCGGCATGCCCCAACCCAAGGCGCTGATCGTCCCGCACGCCGGCTACATCTATTCCGGTTCGACCGCCGCCATGGCCTATGCGGCACTCGCGCCGTGGCACGCGACGATTCGTCGCGTCATACTGCTCGGCCCGACGCACCGGGTTGCGGTCGACGGCCTGGCAGTGCCTAAAGCCGGCGCCTTCGCGACGCCGCTTGGCAGCATTCCGCTCGACGTGGCGGCGATTGCCCGGCTCACCGAACTGCCGCAAGTCGTCTTCAGCGACCAGGCGCATGCCCAGGAACACTCGCTGGAAGTTCACCTGCCCTTCCTCCAGCGCGTGCTCGACGACTTCACCCTCGTCCCGCTCGCCGTCGGCCACGCCACGCCGCGCGATGTCGCCGAAATCCTCGACCTACTGTGGGGCGGGCCGGAAACGCTGATCGTCATCAGCTCCGACCTTTCGCATTTCCTGCCCTACGCCGCCGCCAACCAGGTCGATCGTGACACCTGCCAGCACATCCTGCAGCTCGATACCGACATCCGCCCCGAGCAGGCCTGCGGCGCCTACCCGATCAATGGCCTGCTGCTCGCCGCCCGCCAGCGCGGCCTGGCGCCGCGGCTGATCCACCGCTGCAATTCGGGCGATACCGCTGGCGACAAGCAGCGCGTCGTCGGGTACGCCGCCTTCAGTTTTACGGAGGCGCAAGATGCCTGACCTTGGCACTACCCTGCTGACGCTGGCCCGCAACGCCATCGCCGCCCGTTTCGGCTTGCCACAGGCATCTGCCGCGGTCGGCCTGCCGGAATTGGCAAAAATGGGCGCCACCTTCGTCACGCTCACCCAGCGCGGGGAACTGCGCGGCTGCATCGGCAGCCTGGAAGCCTGGCGTCCGCTGCTTGACGACGTCCAGGAAAACGCCCGCAACGCCGCCTTCCGTGACCCGCGCTTCGAACCACTGAGTGCCGACGAGTTGCCCGTCACCCGCGTCGAAGTCTCGCTGCTGACGCCACCCGAGCCACTGACCTTCACCGGCGAAGCCGACGCCCTCGCCCAGTTGCGCCCGGACATCGACGGGGTCATCTTCACCGCCGGCCACCACCGTTCGACGTTTCTGCCGCAAGTCTGGGAGCAATTGCCCGAGCCGGCCGAATTCATGGCGCGTCTGAAACAGAAAGCCGGGCTCCCGGCCAGCTACTGGGGCCCGGACGTCCGGCTGCAACGCTACACCGTCACAAAATGGAAGGAACCCACATCATGAACACCCCGGAAACCCTTCACCCCGGCCGCTGGTGGCATGCCCTGCCCGACGGCCGCGTGCAATGCGACCTCTGCCCGCGCGACTGCCAGTTGCACGAAGGCCAGCGCGGCGCCTGCTTCGTGCGCCAGATGGTCAATGGCGCCATGCAGCTCACCACCTACGGCCGCTCGTCCGGCTTCTGCATCGACCCGATCGAAAAGAAGCCGCTCAACCACTTCTACCCCGGCAGCAGCATCCTCTCTTTCGGCACCGCCGGCTGCAACCTCGCCTGCAAGTTCTGCCAGAACTGGGACATTTCGAAGTCCAAGGACATGGACCGCCTGATGGACGAAGCAAGCCCGCAGATGATCGCCGCCGCCGCCAAACGCTACGGTGCCGACAGCGTCGCCTACACCTACAATGACCCGGTCATCTTTGCCGAATACGCCATCGACACCGCGCTCGCCTGCCGCGAGCTGGGCATCCGCAATGTCGCCGTCACCGCCGGCTACATCCACCGCGAACCGGCGCGCGAATTCTTCGCCGTCATGGATGCCGCCAACGTCGACCTCAAGGCCTTCACCGACGAGTTCTACCACAAGCTCTGCGTCGGCCACCTGCAGCCGGTACTCGACATCCTGGCCTACATCCACCACGAAACCGACTGCTGGCTGGAGATCACCACGTTGCTCATCCCCGGCAGTAACGACAGCCCCGACGAAATCAACGAACTCGCCACCTGGGTCGCCCGCGAACTCGGGCCGGACGTGCCGCTGCACTTTTCCGCCTTCCATCCTGACTGGAAAATGGGCGACGTTCCTCCGACGCCGCCCGCCACGCTGACGCAGGCCCGCCGCATCGCCCTCGACGCCGGCCTGCACCATGTCTTCACCGGCAACGTCCACGACAGCGAAGGCGGCACCACCTTCTGCCCGAGCTGTCACGCCGCGCTGATCGTGCGCGACTGGTACGACATCCGCCGCTACGACTTGACGACGGAAGGTCATTGCCCGCACTGCCAGACCGCCATCGCCGGCCGCTTCGGCAAAACCCTGGGCCACGACGGCCATGCTTTCGGGCCACGGCGGATTCCGGTTCATCTGGGGACGTGATGCGCAGATCTGGTTTTTGGCCTTTTTGCGGCGTCGACCGCAACAGCATCAAACCCCGACGCGAGGGCGCTTGTCTTTCACCATCCGTTAAGCTACGCTACACACATGGTCAAGAGCTTCAGACATCGGGGTATCGAAACATTTTTTACCACCGGATCGAAAGCAGGCATTCAGCCACACCACGCATCTCGTCTCGCCCGCCAACTGAAACACCTGGATCGCGCCAAGCGGCCGGAAGACATGAACGTTCCGGGCTGGAAACTGCACCAACTCGCGCATGATCTGGCGGGTCATTGGTCGGTCTGGGTCAATGGCAACTGGCGATTGACCTTCGCTTTCGATGGTGACGATGCCACCTTGGTCGATTATCAGGATTACCACTAGGAGAGCACCATGGGACGCATGTTCAACCCGCCGCACCCCGGCGCCACCCTGAAGGAAGACATTTTGCCGGCGCTGGGATTAACCGTGACCGAAGCTGCGCAGCAATTGGGCGTTACGCGCACCGCGCTATCCCGCGTATTGAATGGTCACGCCGCCATATCGCCCGAAATGGCACGACGCATCGAAGCCTGGCTCGGCGCGGATCGTGGCGGCCGCGCCGAACTCTGGCTCGGCATGCAGATGGACTATGATCTGTGGGCTGCGGAACAACGCCCGGCCCCAAAAGTCGTTCGGGCACCCGAACTCATAGCGGCTTAGGGGGTAATACAATAGCGGTTTGACCCCACTGCTGCTCTCAACGGCAAAGCCGGCATCACCGCAGACATGGCCCTGCGTCTTGCCGCCTGGCTAGGCACCAACCCCGAAGTCTGGCTGGAAATGCAAACCGCACATGACCTCTGGCTGGCCGAGCAATAACCCTTGCCCGACGTTCACCCAATGCGGCTTGCCACATAAGCCTTTTTGACCTGATTTTGGCGTCGACCGCGACAGTGCAACCCTTAATCCGAGCCTGGCCCCTTTGGCCTCGCTTCGGAATGGTTGAGCGATTGCCATCAATGAGCGCGACACCGGCCCTTCTCCCCTCGGCCCAAGACGGCCAACCGGTCCACCTGGTGCTGACCGGTTGATAACCGCAAAATCACGGCCCAGCGCGGATACGCTCTTTCCGAAGCGGCTATAATCCACCCCCTCCCAGCCGTACCCGCGTCATCGTGTCCGCCTCCCGCTCCCTGCTTTCCCTCCCCTCCCTGCCCAAACCCGGCGCCCGCATCGATCTGCCGCTGCTAGCCGGTTCGGCGGATGCGCTGGCGCTTGCCGAACTGGCCGGCCA
>DATIUN010000235.1:0-3500 GCA_035466795.1 Azonexus sp.
CCATCGCCTTCGGCGGCGATGGTCTGGGTCACCACGTTGTCGAGGAAAGTCCGGTCGTGGCTGACCAGGAACAGCGTGCCGTCGTAGTTCGATAGCAGTTCCTCAAGCAGTTCCAGGGTTTCGATGTCGAGGTCGTTGGTCGGCTCGTCGAGCACCAGCACATTGGCGGGACGGGCGAAAAGACGGGCCAGGAGCAGGCGGTTGCGTTCGCCGCCGGAGAGCGAACTGACCGGCGAGCGGGCGCGTTCCGGCGCGAAGAGGAAATCCTCGAGGTAGCCGATCACGTGCTTCTTCGCGCCGCCGATCTCGACGTAATCCGAACCCGGGGAAATCACGTCGGCAAGGCTGGAATCCGGGTTGAGCTGGGTGCGGAACTGGTCGAAATAGGCGACGTCGATCTTGGTACCCTGACGTACGATGCCTTCATCCGGCTTCAATTCGCCGAGGATCAGCCGCAGCAGCGTGGTCTTGCCGGCGCCGTTGGGGCCGATCACGCCGATCTTGTCGCCGCGCTGGATGCGCGCCGAAAAATCGCGCACGATGGGTCGCTCGCCGTAGCGCTTGCTGACATGCTCCAGTTCGGCGACCAGTTTGCCGCTCTTGTCGCCGGCATCGAGCTGCAGATTGACCTTGCCCATGCGCTCGCGCCGCGCCTGGCGCTCCGCGCGCAGCTTGTCGAGACGCTGGACACGGAAAACCGCCCGCGTGCGCCGCGCCTCGACGCCCTTGCGGATCCACACTTCCTCTTCCTTGAGCAGCTTGTCGGCGCGCGCGTTGGCCAGACCCTCCTCGTGCAGCAACAACTCCTTACGCTGCTGGTATTGGCCGTAGCTGCCGGGAAAACTGGCCAGCTTGCCGCGATCAAGCTCGACGATGCGCGTGCACACGCGATTGAGGAAAGAGCGGTCGTGGGTGATAAAGAACAGCGTGACGCCGCTCTCGATCAGCATGTTTTCCAGCCATTCGATGGCGGCGATGTCGAGGTGGTTGGTCGGCTCGTCAAGGAGCAGCACCTCCGGCGCGACCGCCAGCGCCTGCGCCAGGGCCAGCCGTTTCTTCTGGCCGCCGGAAAGCGTCCCGACGCTGGCATCGGGGTCGAGGCCGAAGCGGTCGATGACCTTTTCCGCCTGCGCCTCGTAGGTCCACGCGCCACAGGCTTCGAGTTCGTGCTGCAGCGACTCCATGCGCGCCAGCAGTGCGTCGTGCTCGCCCACGCCTTCGGCGAGCTGGTGCGACACCTCGTGATAGGCGGCGAGCAGCGTCGACGCTTCGCCCATGCCGGAAATCACCGCCTCGAAGACGGTCACTTCGCTGTCGAAGGGCGGCTCCTGCGGCACGTAGCCGACGCGGATGCCCGGCTGCACCCAGACCTCGCCGTCATCGAGCCTGCCCTTCCCGGAACCGGCGGCCAGCGCCGCCAACAGCGAGGACTTGCCGGTACCGTTGCGGCCGATCAGCGCTACCCGCTCGCCCGGATCGAGCAGGAAGTCGGCATGATCTAGAAGCGGCACATGGCCGTAGGCAAGGCAGGCGTCGGAGAGTTTGAGGTAGGGCATGGCGGGAAATTTGGCGTCCCGCGGAGGGATCCGTTGCTGGATGGCGTCCCCGAGTGGAATCGAACCACTAATCTTCCCTTAGGAGGGGAAAGTTATATCCATTTAACTACGGAGACGCGGAACGCGGAATTGTAACCGAGCAACATCGGCTGAAGAACACCTTTTCAGGACTTGGCGGTACGCGCGGCCGGAATTCCGGCTAGCGTTTTTCCGGCACCACTTGCGGTGGTTTTGCCTTCCTTTTGCGCTTGGCGCGCCGCCCCGGCCCCGAGAGGTTCTGGCGCATCTGGGCCAGTTCGGCAAGCTGAAGCGCGATGTGAAAATTGATGGTTCCCTCGGGCACCTCGCCCTTGTCATCCGGTTCGCCGGCCTCCATGCCGGTCAGCAGTTGCATCGCCTCGTCGATGTCGTTGACCGCCCAGACGTGGAAACGCCCCTCCCTGACCGCCGCGACGACCGCTTCCTTAAGCATCAGATGGGCGACGTTGGTCGACGGAATGAGCACCCCCTGCTCACCGGTAAGGCCGCGGGCGGCGCAGATGTCGAAGAAGCCCTCGATCTTCTCGTTGACGCCGCCGACCGGCTGCACGACACCGAACTGGTTGACCGAACCGGAAACCGCCCGCGACTGGCGGATCGGTATCCCGGACAGCGCCGACAGCAGCGCCGCCAGTTCGGCCAGGGATGCGCTGTCGCCCTCGACGCCACCGTAGGATTGCTCGAAAACCAGGCTCGCGCGCAGCGAAAGCGGCATCGCCCAGCCGAAGCGCGCCGCCAGAAACGATGAAAGGATGAGGACGCCCTTGGAGTGGATGGGCCCGCCGAGTTCGACCTCGCGCTCGATGTCGATGATCTCCCCCTCGCCCATGCGTACCGTGGCCGTGATGCGCACCGGGTGGGCAAACGTGCTTTCCCCGAGCACGGCGACCGCGAGGCCGTTGATCTGGCCGATATGGACACCGGAGGTATCGACCAGCAACTGGCCGCTCAGGATTTCTTCCTGATAGCGTTCCCGGATGCGGTCGTTGCGGTGCTGGTGTGCCTGCAGGGCGGCTTCGACATGCGCGCGCTCGATCAGCGGCGAATCGGCGCTCGCCGCGAAATGCCCGGCCTCCTGCATCAGGCTGCTCAGCGGCTCGGTTCGCGTGATGAGCTTCCCGGCATCACCGACCAGCCGTGCCGCGTGGTCGATGATGCGCGCCACCGCCGCGGCGGACAACGGACGAAGCGCATGGCGACGGGCCAGCGTGGCGATCAGGCGCGCATATTGAACCGTACCTTCGGGCGTCCGGTTGAATTCGCTTTCGAGATCGGCATTGATCTTGAACAGCGACAGGAAATCCGGGTCGAGTTCCGCCAGCAGGTAATAGACGATCCGCTCGCCGATCAGGACCACCTTGAGGTCGAGCGGGACCGGTTCCGGTTCGAGTTGCACCGTGCTGCTCAGCCCGACCAGTTCGGCCAGCGATTCGATCCGTATCTCGCCGGATTGCAGGGCGCGCTTGAGGCCTTCCCAGGCGTAAGGCTGGGAAAGGATCTTCTCCGCATCGAGGATCAGGAATCCACCATTGGCGCGATGCAGCGCACCCGCCTTGATCAGTGTGAAATTGCTGACCAGGGTGCCCATGTGCACGTGATGTTCGATGCGCCCGACCAGATTCTGCAGGGTCGGATTGTCCTCATAGACCACCGGCCGGTCGCCGCTGCCCGGGTTGTCGACCAGCAGATTGACCAGATAGCGCTGCACCGAGATGGTGCCGGAAAAATACGTGGTTTCCGATTCATCGTCGCTCTTGGTCGATTCGTGGAGCGACTGGCCGCTTTCGAGGATGTCCTGCATGACCTCCTCGAGATATCCGGTGACCGCCGGCAAATCGTCGTAGCCCGGCTTGATTTCCTCGATCAGGTGACCTACTGCCAGCCGCAGCGCCTGGCTGCCGACTT
>DATIUN010000236.1:0-4912 GCA_035466795.1 Azonexus sp.
CTGATCGACGCGCCCGATGGGCAACACGCACACCGGGCAACCCGGGCCGTGGATCATCTCGACATTGGCCGGCAGCAGGTCAGTCACACCGTAGCGCGAAATGGCGTGGGTGTGGCCGCCGCAGAACTCCATGAAATGGTAATGGCGCCCAGGCTTCGCCTCGCGCCGGATGGCTTCCGACAAACCCTTGGCCAGCGCGCCGTCGCGGAATTCGTCGATGTACTTCATCAGGGTTCGGTTGGACTGGCTTCAAGTTGGCCAATTTCGGCGAAAAGCGCCAAGGTTTTGGCCGCTTCTTCCGGATCGAGCTTGTTCAGCGCGTACCCGACATGGACAATCACGTAGTCGCCGACCGCCACGCGGTCCACCAGGGCCAGTGATATTTCCTTGCGCACGCCGGCCAGATCGACCACCGCATTGTCGCCTTCGCGGAGTTCAACAACCTTGGCGGGAATTGCCAGACACATCAGCGCACCTCATCGTTCATGCTTCGCATACTGCTGAAAAATCAGATCGACGGCAAATCACGGAAATGCCGGTCTGGGTCGTAGGTGCCATCCAGCGACGCCGCCAGCGCCGCGAGGGCGTCCTCGATCTGCACCAGTTGTTCGGGGTCGAGCACCTGTCTGGCCAGCCCCAGTGAAGCCAGCAACCACGTGCCCACCGGTTGCGGACCGATCAGCATCATATTGACACACTCGCGCCGACCCTCGCGTTCGACCCAGGCGAACTCCCCGGCGCCCTCCCAACCCGTCACCCGCATGGGAATAGACAGACACATCAGGCGCGCCCTCCCGCCGGCGTCCGGCGAACAGCCGATTGTTTGCAGCCCCGAAAGTCATCGATGAGGTAATTCACGCTATGCAGATCGTCCAAAAACAGTGCAGGCCGAGTGTCGCGCCGGCCTCCTGAAAAAGGGTTGCGCCAGATCAAACGAATGGCGCGCCAGCCAGACCGATCCGGCAGCGCCGACTCGACCCGAACGTAAGTTACCAGACATTTCGGGTGCGGCGCGCAACCCAGCCCTGGCCAAGGGCCAGCCCGCCGTCGTTCGGCGGCGCCAGTTTCGCCTCGAAGACGACCACGCCGTGCGCTTCAAGATGCCGGCGCAAGGCTGACATCAGGACGGCATTCATCGCGCAGCCGCCGCCAATCGCGATTTTCGCCAAATTTTCCCGGTCGACCGCGGCAAGCAGCCATTCGGCCAGGCCGGCGGCCAGCGTGGCATGAAACAGCGCCGCGCCGTAGGGGGCAGCGACGCAATCGGCCAGCCGGGACAACAGCGGCGTGAAATCGGCGACCGGTCCGCGCATCACCATCCCGCCCGGCAGTGCGTCGACGGCGCCATGGGCGGCGGCCAGCCCTTCCAGTTCCATCGCCGCCTGCCCTTCGTAGCGCACTTCGCCACGCAAGCCGAGCAGGCCGGCGGCGGCATCGAACAACCGACCCAGACTGCTGGTTGCCGGGCAGTTGAGGCGCCGTTCGAGCATCATCGCGATGCGCGCGCCGTCCCGTCCCGGATGGCGCCGGGCGATGAAATCGGCGATTTCAGCCCGTCGACCGCAGGCCTCAAGCGCACTCGCCGCCATCCGCCACGGTTCGCGTGCGGCACGGTCGCCCCCCGGCAGGCACAGCGACTGCAGATGGCCAAGCCGCTGACAGTCGGCCCCGGCGACCCGGAGCAGTTCGCCGCCCCACAAGCCGCCATCCGGACCGAGGCCGACACCGTCGATCGCCAATCCGAGCAACGGCTCGTCGAGGCCATGTTCGGCGCAAATCGCGGCAATATGAGCATGGTGATGCGCCACCGCCACAAGGGGCACGCCCGACTCGGCGGCCAGATGCTGCGCCAGACGGGTCGAATGGAAATCCGGGTGCAGGTCGTGCGCGATCAGGTCCGGCGTCACATCGAGAATGCCCAGCAGGTGATCGACGGTTTCCTCGAGAAAGCCGATGGTCGAGGCGTTGTCGAGGCTACCGATGTGCTGCGACAGGAAAGCTTCCCCGCCTTTCAGGACGCAGATGCTGTTCTTCAGGTAGGCCCCGAGCGCCAGCACGGTCGGCCCGTCGCCGGCCAAGGGAATCGGAACCGGCGTATACCCGCGGGCCCGGCGGATGAAGGCGGGGCCAACGCGCAGCACCGAATCGTCGCAGCGCACCACGATGTCGCGGTCGTGAATCAGGAAGGCGTCGGCGATACCGGCCAGGCGCGTCAATGCCTCGTCATTGCCGACGACGAGGGCCTCGCCGTGCGGGTTGGCGCTGGTCATCACCAGCAGCAGGTCGCTCGGCTCGGCCAGCCACTGCGTTCCGGCCGGACATCCCGCCGCTTCGTGCCAGAGCAGCAGATGCAGGGGCGTCGCCGGCAGCATGACGCCGAGCCAAGCCAGCCCCGGGGCAATTCCCGCAAGTTCGCCGTCCGACTTCGGACAAAGCACGACGGGCGCCGCGACACTCTGCAACAATGCCAGCCCGCCTTCGGTAATTCGCGCGTGGGCGATGAACGACGCGGCATTCAGCCCCATGACGGCAAAGGGCTTTTCCTCGCGCTGCTTGCGCTGGCGCAACCCGGCGACGGCACTCGCGTTGCGGGCATCGCAGGCGAGGTGGAAGCCGCCCAGCCCCTTGATCGCGACGATCTTTCCACTACGCAGCAGGCGCAGGGTTTCCGCGATCGGATCTCCCGCCATCGGGCGACCACCCGCATCGAGCAGACTGAGCTGCGGGCCGCATTCCGGACAACAGGTGGTTTCGGCATGAAAACGCCGGTCGACCGGATCGGCATATTCCTTGTTGCAGGCCGGGCAGAGCGGGAACCCGGCGAGGCTGGTCTGCGCGCGATCGTAAGGGATCCGCCGGCTGACTGTATAGCGCGGCCCGCAGTGCGTGCAGGTGGTGAAGGCATAACGCCAGCGGCGATTGTGCCGATCGCAGATGTCGGCGATGCAGTCCGGGCAGATCGCCGCATCGGGACCGATCGCCGTCTTCACCGCGCCGGCCACGCTGTCGAGGATGGCAAAGCCTTCGCCCGTCACCTCGGTGGCGACGGTGTCGATCTGGTCGATACGCGCCAGGCGCGGTGCTTCGTTTGCCAGCCGGTTGATGAATTCGGGCAGTTTTTCGCCGTCGACCGCAACCGTCACCCCGGTGCCATCGTTGCGGACCCAGCCGCGCAAACCCAGCTCGTTGGCCAGCCGCCAGACGTAAGGGCGAAAACCGACGCCCTGGACGAGGCCGCGAACGCTTATTCGCCGGCCATTCATCTTGCCGCCTGGGTGTGCTCCAGTTGGCGCTCCAGCTCGGCTACCCGCTGCTTCAGGGCGGCCACCGTTTCCGAACGCTTGCCGCGCTGGCCTTCCAGACCTGACTCGACCCACGACACCCAGGCCGCGAGTCCCTCGCCGCTGGTCGCCGAAACGCGAAAGATGGTCAGGTCCGGATTGACGCGCCGCGCGTTGGCTTCGGCAAGGTCGGCGTCGAACTCGAGGTAGGGCAGCAGGTCGCACTTGTTGAGCAGCATGACGTCGGCGGCGCGGAACATGTCCGGGTACTTGAGCGGCTTGTCCTCGCCCTCGGTGACCGACAGGATGGCGACCTTGTGCTGTTCGCCGAGGTCGAAGGCGGCCGGGCAGACGAGATTGCCGACGTTCTCGATCAGGAACAGCGAGTCGTCGGCCGGCTGCAGGCGTTCCAGCGCGTGGCCGACCATGTGGCCGTCGAGGTGGCAGCCCTTGCCGGTGTTGATCTGCAGCGCCGTCACGCCGGTGGCGCGGATGCGCTCGGCGTCGTTGGAAGTCTGCTGGTCGCCCTCGACGACGCTGATCGAAACTTTCCCCTTCAGCAATTCGATGGTCCTGACCAGCAGCGCCGTCTTGCCCGAACCGGGACTCGACACCAGGTTGAGCGCCAGGATCCCCCGCTCGTCGAACCAATTACGGTTGGCCGCCGCATAGGTGTTGTTCTTGGCGAGGATGTCCTGCTCGATTTGCACCATGCGCGATTGGCTCATGCCAGGCGCATGGGCGCGGGCCGGACCAGTCCCGTAATCCAGATCGCCAGCGACGCCATGTTCGTGGTGATGGTGTTCATGACCGTGGTCATGAGCATGCTCATGCGCATGTTCGCCCTGATGGAGATGGGTGTGACTGTGTTCGCTGCCGTCGGCATGGTGATGGGTGTGCGCATGGGCGCCGGCCAGGGCCTCTTTGCTGCCGTGTAAGTGCGCATGATCGTGATCGTGGCCATGGACGTGGCTATGCACCGTGCCGTCCTCGTGAATATGCGTGTGTTCGTGCGAACCCTCCGCCACCCCGCCCTCGATCTTCACTTCACCCGCGCCACAACCGCAAACTGTGCACATGCCGTCTTCTCCTATTCGATCTCGATTTCCCTGACCCGCATTTCGGTGCCGCCCGTCGGCCGCACCTGATACCCGCCGCAACGCGGACAGGCAGCATACGACTCTTCCATGACCACCGTCTCGCCGCAGGCCATGCACCAACCCTCGCCGGGCACGGCGATGATTTCCAGCGTCGCGCCCTGGGCGATGCCGCCGCTCGTCACCGCCTCGAAGCAGAACTTCATCGCCTCCGGTTCAACCGACGACAAAGCGCCGATTTCCAGTACGACCAGCTTAACCCGTTGCGCCTTTTCGCGCATCGCCGTTTCTTCGACGAGCTGCAGGACCCCCTCGGCGAGCGCCATTTCATGCATCGTTCAGCTCCAACACATAGGGCACGCAAGGGTCAAGGGCAAGAATCGCCTGGTCGAGAGCCCGGCGCGCTTCGTCCGCCGAAGCGAACCGTTGGCCATCAAGCAATCCGGACAGCGCGGCGGCATCGGCAAAGAAGACGTCGGTCGGCGCCCAGAGCCGATATCCGGCCACCTTGCCCGTATCGAGATGCACGGCATG
>DATIUN010000237.1:0-2175 GCA_035466795.1 Azonexus sp.
GCCGGAGCGGACTGTTCGACATGCAGGACGTGCTCGGCCTGCGCTGAGTTTTTCTGGCTCGGGCCGGATGGCACGCGTGGTCGGATTAGCGCTTTCGAGGGGGCTTTCAGCGCCTCTGGATTTGCCTGACGGGGTGGTTTCCGGCTAAAATGGGAAGGTTAAAAAGCACGAGCGGGGAGGCGCAAGCCTTCCCGCTTGGCACATGAACAAGCAGAAATTTCCAGGAGAGCCGGTCGTGTCATTACTGCCCTCAACCATTCCCGCCATTCTCGCCCTCGCCGACGGAACGGTATTCAAAGGGCAATCGATCGGTGCGGATGGCCTGACCAGCGGCGAGGTCGTTTTCAACACCGCCATGTCCGGCTATCAGGAAATCCTTACCGACCCTTCCTACTGCCGCCAGATCGTCACGCTGACCTACCCGCATATCGGCAATACCGGTTGCAACGCGGAAGACTTTGAATCCAATGCCAATTACGCCGCCGGCCTGGTCATTCGCGACCTGCCCCGGCGTGCTTCCAACTGGCGTTGCGAGGACGATCTGTCGTCCTATCTCAGGAAGCACGGCATCGTCGCCATTGCCGGCATCGATACGCGCAAGCTGACCCGCATCCTGCGCGAAAAGGGCGCCCAGGCCGGCTGCATCCTGGCCGGTGAAGTCGACGAGGCCAAGGCGCTTGCCATGGCCAGGGCATTTCCGGGTCTTAATGGCATGGATCTGGCCAAGGTCGTTTCGGCCACGGAAGGCTATGCCTGGCGCGAAGGCGAATGGGCGCTGACGGGCTACGAGCCTGGCCCCGAGCCGCGTTTCCATGTCGTCGCCTACGATTTTGGCGTCAAGCGCAACATCCTGCGCATGCTGGCCCAGCGTGGCGTCAGGCTGACCGTCGTGCCGGCGCAGACATCGGCAGCAGACGTGCTGGCGATGAAGCCGGATGGTGTCTTTCTGTCGAACGGCCCGGGTGATCCGGAGCCCTGCGACTATGCCATCGACGCCATTCGCGAATTCCTCGACCGCGGCATCCCGACCTTCGGCATCTGCCTCGGCCATCAGTTGCTGGCGCTGGCGTCCGGCGCCAAGACGCTGAAGATGAAGTTCGGCCACCACGGTGCCAACCACCCGGTCAAGGACATGGATACCGGCCAGGTGCTGATCACCAGCCAGAACCACGGTTTTGCGGTCGACGGCGATTCCCTGCCGAAAAACCTGCGCGCCACCCACGTGTCGCTGTTCGATGGTTCGCTGCAGGGCATCGCCCGCACCGACGTGCCGGCTTTCTCCTTCCAGGGGCACCCGGAGGCGAGTCCCGGTCCGCATGACGTAGCCTACCTGTTCGACCGTTTCCTCGACACCATGACGCGCGGCGTCGCGGCCCTGCAACCGGCGCAATAAGCGAGAAAAAGATGCCGAAACGTACAGACATAAAGAGCGTTCTGATCATTGGCGCCGGCCCGATCATCATCGGTCAGGCCTGCGAATTCGACTATTCCGGCGCCCAGGCTTGCAAGGCCCTGCGCGAAGAGGGTTACAAGGTCATCCTGGTGAACTCCAACCCGGCGACGATCATGACCGACCCGGAAATGGCCGACGTTACCTATATCGAGCCGATCACCTGGCAGGTCGTCGCCAAGATCATCGAGAAGGAGCGCCCGGATGCGCTGCTGCCGACCATGGGCGGCCAGACGGCGCTGAACTGCGCACTCGACCTCGACCGCGAAGGCGTGCTTGCCAAGTTCAACGTCGAACTGATCGGGGCTTCCAAGGTAGCCATCGACAAGGCCGAGGATCGCCAGAAGTTCAAGGACGCGATGACCAAGATCGGTCTTGGTTCCGCCAAGTCGGCGACGGCGCACAGCATGGAAGAGGCCTACCAGGTGCAGGCGATGATTGGTTTTCCGACCATCATCCGCCCATCCTTTACGCTGGGCGGCTCCGGCGGCGGTATCGCCTACAACACTGAAGAGTTCGAGATCATCTGCAAGCGCGGCCTCGAAGCCTCGCCGACCAACGAACTGCTGATCGAGGAATCGATGCTCGGCTGGAAAGAGTACGAGATGGAAGTCGTTCGCGACAAGGCGGACAACTGCATCATCATCTGCTCGATCGAAAACCTCGATCCGATGGGCGTCCATACCGGAGACTCGATCACCGTCGCGCCGGCCCAGACGCTGACC
>DATIUN010000238.1:0-2574 GCA_035466795.1 Azonexus sp.
GGTTCGGGCTGTGGGACACCGCGTGGTTCACGGCATGAATCATGCCGAACCCGAGCGGGTGACCCAGGAATTGCTGGATGAATTGCATCGCCTCAGGCCGTACGACCCGGCACATCTGCCGCGCGAGATTGAGTTGATCGAGGCGTTCCGGCAGCGTCATCCGGCACTGCCCCAGGTGGCCTGCTTTGACACGGCGTTTCATCGCACCATGCCGCGGGTCGCCAGGTTGCTGCCGATTCCGCGACGCTTCGACGCAAAAGGCGTTCAGCGCTACGGTTTCCACGGGATATCCTATGCCTATCTGATGGAAGAACTTGTGCGTCTCGGCGATCCGGCGGCAACGAAGGGCCGCGTGATCCTGGCTCACTTGGGAAATGGGGCCAGCCTGGCGGCCGTGCGCGACGGCAAAAGCATCGACACGAGCATGGGCTTCACGCCGACGGCGGGACTGGTGATGAGCACCCGGTCTGGCGATTTGGATCCCGGCCTGGCGCCGTATCTGGCGCGAACCGAGCAGATCACCGCCAAACAGTTTTACGAAATGGTCAACCAGCAGTCGGGACTGCTCGGCGTTTCGGAGATCAGTTCCGACATGCGAGACTTGCTCGCGAAGGACGCCGGTGATGTGCGGGCGGCGGAAGCCGTGGCGCTGTTTTGTTATCAGGCGAAGAAGTGGATCGGCTCCTTCGCCGCTGCGCTGGGCGGGCTGGATACGCTGGTATTCGCGGGCGGTATCGGAGAGAACGCGCCGACAGTGCGTGCACGCATCTGTGAGGGGCTGGGCTTCCTCGGCATAGAACTGGATGCGTCGCGGAATGCGCAGCCGGCAGGGGTGATTTCCACGGACGGCAGCCGGGCCACGGTTCGCGTGATCCGCACCGACGAAGAACTGATGATTGCGCGTTCGGTGTGGCGCCTGGAGAGAGCGGCGCTCGAGAACAAGGCCCCGCCAGATGCGGGGCTGGCGGTTGAAGGAAGCACCGCATGACCCCGGCACCCGCCGTCGCTGAACAGTCCAAAGACCAAGCCTGGCATAACCAGTCGGCTGAGGCGGTGCTGGCGCAGCTTGCTTCCACTTCGGAAGGACTCTCTTCCCACGAAGCAGCGCAACGGCTCGCGGCCAACGGCCCGAACGAACTGAAGGAAGGCAAGCGCATCAGCCCGCTGCAGATTTTCCTCGGCCAGTTCAAGAGCCTTCTCATCTGGATTCTCATCGCGGCTGGCGTCATCTCCGGCATGCTGGGCGAAACGGTGGACGCCATCGCCATCCTCGCCATCGTCGTCCTTAACGCCGTCATCGGCTTCTATCAGGAGTTCAACGCGGAGAAATCCATCGCGTCGCTCAAGCAGCTGACCGCGCCCCAGGCCAAGGTGCGACGCGATGGACAAGTCACGTCGATTCCAGCATCGGGCATCGTCGCGGGTGACATCCTCACACTGGAAGCCGGCGACCTGGTCGCGGCTGATGCCCGGCTTCTGACCGCGGCCTCGCTCAAGTGCATCGAGGCCACGCTGACCGGCGAGTCGGAGGCGGAGACGAAGCAGCCCGCGACATTGGAACGAGATGACGTCCCGCTCGGCGACCGTGAGAACATGGTGTTCATGGGCACCAGCGTTGCGGCGGGCACAGGCCAGGCCGTCGTTGTGGCCACGGCGATGAATACCGAACTGGGCCGCATCGCTGGCCTGATTGAAGCGGCAGGTGAGGAGGAACGCACCCCGCTGGAGAAAAAGCTCGAGTCGTTCGGGCGGGTGCTGGTCTGGGCAGCGCTGGGTATCGTTGCGCTGCTGTTCGGACTGGGATTGCTGCGCGGGACGAAACCGTTCGAGTTATTCATGACCTCGGTCAGTCTCGCCGTGGCCGCCGTGCCGGAAGGGTTGCCGGCGGTTGTCACGGTTGCGCTCGCGCTGGGCGTGTTGCGCATGGCCCGGCGCCGCACGCTCATGCGCAAACTGGCCGCGGTCGAGACGCTCGGCTCGACGACGGTCATCTGCACGGACAAGACCGGCACCTTGACCGTCGGCGAAATGACCGTGCGCGCGCTCTATGTGGCAGACCAGCGCTACGAAGTCACCGGTGAAGGTTACGGACCGGATGGCGAAGTATGCTTTGATGGCAAGCAGGCGGATGCGCAGCACGCGGCACCTTTGCTCGAACTCGCGACCGTCATCCTCGGCTGCAACAACGCGCATCTCGTCGCGGAAAAGGGGGCATGGAAAGTCATCGGCGACCCCACCGAAGGCGCTTTATTGGCGGCCGGCGCCAAAGCCGGCGGTGACCGGAAGCGCATCGAGAAGACGCTGCCGAAGCATCACGAGATCCCTTTCGACTCCGACCGGAAACGCAGCACGATGATTCGCACGATGCCGGACGGGAAGTTGCGCGCCTTCATCAACGGTGCGCCCGACGTGCTGTTGGAGCGCTGCACAAACCTCTACACCCGCAGCGGGATCCGTGCCATGACGGACGAGGACCGTCAGAACATCGTGGCGCAAAACACCGCGATGGCGCAGCAAGCCCTGCGCGTACTCGGCTCGGCCTGGCGCGACCTGGACAGCGCTTCGGCTGCCGAC
>DATIUN010000239.1:0-8854 GCA_035466795.1 Azonexus sp.
GCCATCCGCTGCCCGGCGAGCGCCGCGCCATCGTCATCGGCGCCGGTGTTGCCGGCAGCACCGTCGCCCACCGACTGGCGGCGGCCGGCTGGCACGTTACCGTACTGGAACAGGAATCCGCGCCTGGCCAGGGCGCTTCCGGCAACCTCGCCGGAATGTTCCGCCCATTGCCCAGCGCCGACGACAACCGCATCGCGCGCCTGACCCGCGCCGGCTACCTCGCTACCCGCGCGCTGCTGCAGGGCCTGCCGGATGCCCGCTGGTCACCCTGTGGCGTACTGCATCTCGCGCGCGACGCCGAGCATGAAGCACAACTGCAGCGCACCGTAGCGGCGCTCGGCTTGCCACCGGAAGTGGTGCAATTCCTCGATGCGGCCGCCGCCAGCGCCTTGCTCGACTGGCCGGTGGAGGGCGGCGGCTGGTGGTTTCCGCTCGCCGGCTGGGTGCAGCCGCCCGCGCTGTGCCGGGCTGCGCTGGCCGCCTTTCCCGAACGGATCACCACCAGTTACGCTGTTGCGGTCGACCGTCTGCAACGGGCAAAAACCAACTGGCAGGCGCTGGCCGCAGATGGCCGTGTGCTGGCCGAGGCGCCGGTCGTCATCATGGCCAGCGGCGTTGCCGCGCCACGCTTCAGCCAGTTCGCCTGGCTGCCGCAAATCGCCGCCCGCGGCCAGGTCAGCCACTTGCCGGCCGCCGCGACGCCGCCGCTGGCCATCGTCGTCAGCCGGCGCGCTTACGCAATTCCGGCGGTCGACGGCTTTTGCCTGACCGGTGCCACGCTCGCCTATGACGATGACGAGATGGCCGAACGACGCGCCGACCACCGCGAAAACATGGCCCAGCTCGACCTGACCCTGCCCGGCTTCGCCGCCGCCATCGACCCCGACGAACTCACCGGCCGCGTCGGCTTCCGCCCGCTATCACCCGACCGCCTGCCGATCGTCGGCGCGGTGCCTGCCGCCAGCGCCGCCGGCAGCAACGGCCGCCTGCACAGCCTGCCGCGCCTGCCCGGCCTGTGGTGTGTGCAGGGTTTTGGGGCGCGCGGCATCACCTGGTCGGCATTGATGGCCGACCTGCTGGTCAGCCGCCTCGAGGGCGACCCGCTGCCGCTCGAGCGCGACCTGGTCGACGCCCTTGACCCCGGCCGCTTCCTGATCCGCGGCGCGCGACATGCAGAGCCCGCGGCAAAAACTGACTTGTGCCAGCCGTTGATTCTTTGATGCTAGCCGGATTTCGGCCGGATCAGGTTCTCGAACGAGAAGACCTCGTCCCACTGCGCCTGGGTCAGCAAACGGCGCTCGCTGACCACGATGGCGTGCAGCGACTTGCCGGTCTCGTAGCCCTCGCGCGCGATTTCGGCGCATTGCTTGTAGCCGAGCGTCGGCTTGAGGACGGTGATAATGCCGAGCGAGTTGAGCACCATGGCGCGCGAGTGTTCGGCGTTGGCGGTGATTCCCTGGATGCAGTTCACGCGCAGGCTGTTGACCGCATTCTCCATTGTGAAGATCGACGTGAACAGCGCGAAGGTGATCACCGGCTCCATCACGTTGAGTTGAAGTTGCCCGGCCGATGCGGCCAGCGTTACGGTGAGGTCGAGGCCGATCACCAGGAAGCTGGTCTGGTTGACGACCTCGGGAATGACCGGGTTGACCTTGCCCGGCATGATCGACGAACCGGGCTGCATCTGCGGCAGGTTGATCTCGTTGAGGCCGCAGCGCGGACCCGAGGCGAGCAGCCGGATGTCGTTGCAGATCTTGGTCAGCTTGACCGAGGTCCGCTTGAGCACACCGGAGAGCAGCACGTAGGCGCCGGTGTCCGAGGTCGCCTCGATCAGGTCGCCGGCCAGGATGAACCGGGCGCCGGTCAGTTCGGACAGGTATTTGGTCGCGAGTTCCGGGTAGCCCGGCGCGGCGGTCACCGTGGTGCCGATCGCCGTCGCCCCGAGATTGATCTCATGCAGGAACTGGCGTACCTCGGCGATGCGCTGAACCTCCTCGCCGATTGTCGTCGCCCAGCCGTGGAACTCCAGCCCGAGTGACATCGGCACGGCATCCTGCAGGTGCGTGCGCCCCATCTTCAGCACCCGCTCGAACTCCTTGGCCTTGGCGTAGAAGGCGTCCTGCAGCCGGCGCAGCGCCTCCATGTAGCTGGCCAGACGCAGGATCAGCGCCAGGCGGAACGCTGTCGGATAGATGTCGTTGGTCGATTGCCCGTAATTGACATGATCGTTGGGGTTGACGAACTGGTATTCGCCTTTCCGGTGGCCGAGGCTCTCCAGCGCCAGGTTGGCGATGACCTCGTTGGCATTCATGTTGGTCGAGGTACCGGCGCCGCCCTGAATGAAGTCGGTGACGAACTGGTCCACCATCTCGCCGGCGATCAGCCGGTCACAGGCGCCGGCGATCGCCTCGGCGATCGTCGCATCGAGCACGCCGAGATCGCGATTGGCCAGCGCCGCGGCCTTCTTGACGTAGCCGATGGCCCTGACGAAATACGGCTCGGCCGCCATCGGGATGCCGGTGATGTGGAAATTCTCCTTGCCGCGCAGCGTCTGCACGCCGTAATAGGCGCTGTCGGGCAGCTCCTTCTCGCCAAGGAAATCCTTCTCGATGCGTGCCATGTCGATTCCTTTCCATTGACGGGAAACACCAACAACGCAAGCCTTTGGACTGCAATTGTAAGACGATGTTTCGGCGGTGATCCAATCGGCGATCGACGCGTTATTCTGCTTACTCTCTTCACGCTCGAATACGCCATGGAAAACACTACTCGCAATACCCATCCGATGATCATCGTCGCCGCCGTCGCGGTCACCATCGCCAGTCTCGCCGCCGTCGCCAGCTTCACCGGCCTGCTGCCGGGCAAATCTGCCCCGGAAACGGCGTTGACTGCAGCGATCCCGCCACCACCGCCGTTGCCGCTGCAAGCAGCCCCGGTGCCCGCGCCGCCGCCGGCCGCGGCGAACAAGGCCGAGCGTTTCGCCCCGCCCCCGCCATCGCGGTCGCCCAAGTCGCAGCAAGCGGTGCGCGACAACCTGCCACCGACCGGCGACCTTCGCCATGCCAACGAATCGGCGACTGCCACGTATCCGCCCAATAATGCCGGGATCGACGTCATCCAAGCGGCACCGGCCAGCGCCCCGCCGCTCTGCCACGACTGCGGCACCGTCGAAGCGGTGCGCGAAATCAGCAAGCCGGCCGAAGGTTCGGGCCTCGGCGCGATCGCTGGCGGCGTATTGGGCGGCCTGCTCGGAAACCAGATCGGCCGCGGCAAGGGCAACACCGCCGCCACCATCGTCGGCGCGGTCGGCGGCGGGGTCGCCGGTCACCAGGTCGAAAAACAGGTGCGCGCCGAAAAGCAGTCGCAGATCACCGTCCGCTTCGAGGACGGCAGCACCCGCACCCTCGCCCAGGAAAGTGGCAGCCGCTGGCAAGTCGGCGACCGCGTGCGTCTGAGCAACGGCAGCCTGCTGCCGAACTGACAACGCCACGCAAGGCGAAATCGATGGAAAGCCGCCGCAAGCCGGGGGCTTTTTTGCGTCCATTTCCGGTGCCGGCGCCGTCACCATTGCGGCCAACCCCTGCTAGACTTCATTTTTTACTGACCACAACACCAAGAGAGAGACGCCCATGAAAATCGAAACCATCGCCGTCCACGGCGGCTACAGCCCGGACCCGACGACCAAGGCGGTCGCCGTACCCATCTACCAGACCACCTCCTACGCCTTCGACAGCACCCAGCACGGCGCCGACCTGTTCGACCTCAAGGTCGCCGGCAACATTTACACCCGCATCATGAACCCGACCCAGGACGTGCTGGAAAAGCGCGTCGCCGCGATGGAAGGCGGCATCGCCGCGCTGGCCATGGCCTCCGGCATGGCGGCGATCACCGCGGCGATCCAGACGATTACCGAGGCCGGCGACAACATCGTTACCTCGTCGACGCTGTACGGTGGCACCTACAACCTGTTCGCCCACACCCTGCCGCAGTACGGCATCGATGTCCGTTTCGCCGACTACCGTGATCCGGAAGCCTTCGAGAAGCTGATTGACGGCAAGACCAAGGCGATCTTCTGCGAATCGGTCGGCAACCCGCTGGGCAACATCACCGACTTCGAGAAGCTCGCCGAAATCGCCCACAAGCATGGCGTGCCGGTCATCGTCGACAACACCGTGCCCTCGCCCTACCTGTGCCGCCCCTTCGAGCACGGCGCCGACATCGTCGTCCATGCGCTGACCAAGTATCTCGGCGGCCACGGCAATTCGATCGGCGGCATCATCGTCGATAGCGGCAAGTTCCCGTGGGCCGAGCACAAGGCCAAGTTCAAGCGCCTCAACGAGCCGGACGTCTCCTACCATGGCGTCGTCTATACCGAAGCCCTCGGCCCCGCTGCCTACATTGGCCGTGCCCGCGTCGTGCCGCTGCGCAACATGGGCGCCGCGATCAGCCCGTTCAACGCCTTCCTGATCCTGCAGGGCGTCGAGACGCTGGCCCTGCGCATGGACCGCATCTGCGAGAACTCGCTGAAAATTGCCAACTTCCTGCAGAACCACCCGAAGGTGAGCTGGGTCAATTACGCCGGTCTGCCGGACCACAAGGATCACGCGCTGGTGCAGAAATACATGGGCGGACGTGCCTCGGGCATCCTCAACTTCGGGGTCAAGGGCGGCAGCGCAGGTGGCGGCAAGTTCCAGGATGCGCTGCAACTGGTCACCCGTCTGGTCAACATCGGCGACTGCAAGACCCTCGCCTGCCACCCGGCGTCGACCACGCACCGCCAGCTCGGGCCTGAGGAAATGGCCAAGGCCGGGGTGTCGGAAGACATGATCCGCCTGTCGGTCGGTATCGAGCACGTCGACGACCTGATCGCCGATCTCGACCAGGCATTGAACGCGGCCTGAACGCTTCAACCTGCCTGAAAGGAACCCGGCCGCGCGCCGGGTTTTTCATGCCTGGATTTTGCCCTTTTTCAGGCGTCGACCGCGCCATTCTCCTCGGGCAGCGGCGGCTGTGGCCGGCTCATGATGTAGAGGACGACGGCGCAGGCGCCGAGGAAGGCCACGCTGGCCAGTGCGCTCGGCGTCCACGTGTCGGCCAGCCCGCGTTCCTTCCACAGCCACAGAAACAGCCCGAAGGCCGGGAGCGCCAGCAAGGCGCAGAAGGCCGCCGTGGCGAGCGCCACCTGCTGGCCGATATGGCGTTTCAGTTTCATTGCACTTCCTCTACCAATAGCCAGATCGAGCCTGCATCCTGCCCGCCGCTGGTCGAACGCCCGAAACTTCCGGCCTGATTGCCGCTGACCTGGCGGCTGGTGCCGCCAAGCTCGATCCATTCGCCCAGACGCCCGGAGACCGTCGTTGACAGGCGCTGGGTATTGACGCTGCCGGGCGGGCCGAGGCGGGTAGCGCTGTCCGCCTGCTGGCTGATGTCGATGGTCACCCGCTCGCCGTTCACACGGGGGGTGGCGAAGAAGCCGCGCCCGATGTCCTGAAAGACGACCGTCTCGCTGATCACCGCGCCGCCGGGGCCGATCGTCGCCTGGCGCATGGGAATCGGCAGCGAACGGCCGACCTGGATGAAAGCCTGGCCACCCTCGACGGTCTGCACCATTTGCCCGGCATTCTCGCTGCGTGTTCCCTGGCTGTCCCATAGACGCGCGTCAACCCGGCTGCGGCTGCTGTCTCCGATCACCACCCGGCCGCTGAGTTCACCCCCGCGGCTGCCCCCTTCGCTTTCGCGGTTCTGGCTGACGCGGATGATCAGGCGCCGCGACGGGCGGTCGATGGTCGCCAGCACGCGCTTGATCTCCTCGCGGTTGCGCTGGCTGGCGCGCAGGAAAAGCTGGTCGTTGGCGCCGATCAGCGTGCCGCCCGGTTCGACCAGCGGCAACAGCGTCGGCAGCACCCGGTCAACGGTCTGGCTGCGCAAGGGGATGATTTCGAGTTCCTGCTGCGCCGCCGCCGGCCAGGCGAACAGCAGCGCCAGGCACAACATCAGGCGCGCCAGCATAGTGTTCGTCACTGGCAACAGAGGGCGATGCGGTGACAATTGGCGAGATCGCCGGCGATGACGGCGACCACATCCGGATCGGCCCTTCCCTTGTCCACGCGCTGGCGCAGGATGGCCATGATCTCGTCCGGCGCCATCGGCTTGCGGTAGGGGCGTTCCTGCGCCAGCGCCTGGAAGGTATCGGCGACGTTGATGATGCGCGCTTCGAGCGGCAAGTCGGCGCCGCCGACGTGGAAGGGGTAGCCCTGCCCGTCCGGCGTTTCATGGTGGTAGTAGGCCCAGCGGGCCAGATCGTCGATCGCCGGCAGGCGCTTCAATACCTGGCGGGTGCCGAAGCTGTGGCCCTTCATGATGTTGAATTCCTGCGCCGTCAGCGGATTGTGGCCCTCGATGATCTCGTCGGGAATCTGCAGCTTGCCGATGTCGTGCAGCAGGCCGGCGACCTCGATCTTTTCGCAGGTCGCGTTGTCCAGCCCCATCTTGCCGGCCAGGTAGCGCGACAGCATGGCGACGCCCCGGGAATGCTGCTGGGTGTAGGGCGACTTGGCGTCAATGATACGCGCGAAGATGTCGGCGCAGCGCTTGAAATCCGACCAGCCGATGATGCGCAGATCGCCATGGGCTTCCATTTCCGTCTGGTACTGATGCACCGATTCAGGCTGCAGGGCCAGCCAGAACGCCTCGCCCGCCGAGAGCTCGAGGAAGGCGTCGACCAGCTCCGGCGCGAACAGCCGTCCGCGCTCGGCAGCCAGCCGGTTCCTGATCTCTTCGGCGTGCGCGAGGGTGGTCTGATCGGCATGCAGCGGCGCGGCCAGAACGTCGATACGGTCGGCGAGGAAAATCAGGTTGGCGAAGCGCGCGACGTCAGGGGCCAGCGCTTGCTGTTCGAGCCACGTCCAGCGACTGTGGTGATAACGGATGACCGGCGCCAGGTGCGCCAGCGGCGCGAAATCGCGCAGCAGTTCTTCACCGCGCAGGCAGTGCTCCTGCGCCCCTGACCACTCCAGTTCGGCGACCAGGCGCCGATGGACGCGGGTCGACGAAACGCCGCAGTCGTGCAGCAGGCCGGCGTCGTAAAGCAGCAGTTGCGCCTTCTCATCCCACCCCAGCCGGCAGGCCAGTTCGCGTGCCAGCATGCCGACCCGGCGGCCATGCAGCAAGTCGTCGACCCCGACGAGATCGATGGTGTTGGCGATCGTCATCACCAGTTGGCGCAGGTCAATCGCCAGGGCTGGCGGCAGGTCACGTTCGTTCATCGTTTCATCCGGCGTTATGGGGCAAGGCAAGATATTCGCGGGACTGCATTTCGGTCAACCGGCTGACGGTACGCGAAAACTCGCCAGCCATGGTGCCGAGCGTGTACAGGCCGTCCGGTGGACAATCGGCGGTGGCGACTAGTTTCACCTTGCGGTCGTAGAAGATATCCACCAGCCAGGTGAAGCGGCGCGCTTCCGAGGCCTGATGCGGCGTCATTTGCGGAATGTGCGACAGCAGGACGACCGGATAGCGGCGGGCGATTTCCAGATAATCGTTCTGTGAACGCGGCCCACCGCACAGGGCCTTGAACTCGAACCAGATCGCGCCGTTGCCCTGGCGCACGGTATCGATCCACCGGCCCATGACCTCGATCTGGCCGCCCGGCTCGCCAGCCTCGCCGGCCACCAGGCGAAAATGGTCGCGCATTGCCTGCTCGGCGGCCGCATCGGCCGGAACGTGATAGATCTCGACCTGCGCCATCACCCGCAGGCGGTAGTCGGTGCCGGCATCGAGCCGGAATACGTCGAGGTGCTTCTTGAGCAGGTCGATGGCGGGCAGGAAGTTTTCGCGCTGCAGGCCGTCCGGGTACAACGCATCCGGCGGGTAATTGGAGGTCATCACCAGCACGACGCCTTTCGCGAACAGGCCGTCGAGCAGGCGGCCGAGAATCATCGCGTCGGCGATGTCCGAAACGTGAAACTCGTCAAAGCAGAGCAGGCGCGTCTCGCGCGCGATCTGCCCGGCCACCTTCAGCAGCGGGTCCGGTTCGCCGCCAAAGCGTTCCAATTCGCGGTGGATGCGCTGCATGAAGGCATGGAAATGGATGCGCTTCTTGCGCCGGTAGGGCACGGCATCGTAGAAGCAATCCATCAGGAAGCTCTTGCCGCGCCCGACGCCGCCCCAGAAATAGACGCCCTTCGGCGGCTCGGGCGGTGCCAGCAGACGATTCAGGGTGCTGCCGCGCTTGACCTTGAACGCCAGCAGCTTCGCATAAAGCGCCTGCAGCGCGCCGGCGGCGGCCATCTGGGCGGCATCCGCGACATAGCCGCGCGACTCGAGCAGCGCCTGGTAGGCTTCCATGAAGCCCTGGGCGGATACCTTCAGTTTTCTGTGCGGCATGGAACAGGCGATGTTTCAGTCGGTTGCGGGCTGACTCGGGGCGATGACAGGCAGGATTATACGGAAGCGCGTCCCCTGGCCGGGTATGCTGTCAACGGAAATGCTGCCACCAAGCACGACGGTCACGGTATTCCAGACGATATGCAGGCCCAGGCCGGTACCGCCGCGCCCGAGCTTGCTGGTGACGAAAGGATCGAAAACCCGGCCGAGCAATTCCGCCGGGATGCCCGTACCGTCATCGGCGACGGTCAGGCAAACCTGCCCGTCGTCGCCGGGCTCGCCGCTGATCTCGATCAGTCCCTTGCTGCATCCCTCGAAACCATGAATCAGCGCATTGGTCAGCAGGTTGGTCAGTACCTGCCCGAGCGGCCCGGGATAGCTGTCCATTGCCAGCCCCGCCGCGATCTCGCTGCGCACCTTGTAGGGCGTCCGCCTGAGCGTCGGCTGCAAGGTCAGGAGAATTTCGTCG
>DATIUN010000240.1:0-2075 GCA_035466795.1 Azonexus sp.
AACCGCTTCCGTACTGCCGGCGCCGAACATCCTTCCGCCAGCCGAGCGCCGCCGTGCCAGCCGCATCGTCAAATTGACCCTGGCCGTCGGCCTCGAGGCAGCTACCCGGGCCGAGGCCGATGTCGGCACCCTGGCCACCGTCTTCAGTTCTTCCGGCGCCGACGGCTACAACTGCCATGCCCTGTGTGAACAGTTGGCGACTGACGACCGCCAGATTTCGCCGACCCGTTTTCATAATTCGGTCCATAACGCCACTGCCGGCTACTGGGGAATCGCGACCAAGTCGATGGCGCCCTGTCAGGTACTCTGCGCCTACGATGCCAGCTTCGGCGCCGGTTTGCTCGATGCGCTCGCCCAAGTGGTGGTCGACCATCAGCCAACGCTGCTCATCGCCTACGACAGCGAATATCCGGAACCGCTGCACAGCAAGCGCGATATACCGGATTGCGCGGGAGTCGCGCTGCTGCTGATGCCGGAAAAGACCGACCGCGCGCTGGCGCGCATCGCCGTGACGCAAGTCGCCGGGCCTCCTGACCTTCTGGCCGATTCCGGCATGGAGAGCCTGCGCCAGAAAATTCCCGCGCTGCGCTGCCTGCCGTTGCTACAAAAACTGGCCCGTGGTGAGTCCGGCGATGTCTGCCTCGACTACCTGCCACCCATGCAATTGCAGGTCAGGGTCCAGTCGTGCTAGACCATGCCGCCATCGCTGCCCGCATTCCGCATCAGGGCACCATGTGCCTGCTCGATGCCGTGGTCGACTGGTCGGCGACGGCCATTTCCTGTCGCGCCATCAGTCACACTGATCCGCATAATCCGCTGCGCGCCGAAGGGCGCCTCGGCGTCGCCGCCGGCATTGAATATGCCGCCCAGGCCATGGCGGTACATGGCGCATTGATCGCCAATCCTGGTGACCGGCCGCGCCAGGGTTACCTCGCCAGCGTGCGTGGCGTGCAACTGCATGTCGCGCGCCTCGACGATCTGCCCGGCGAACTCGGCGTCGAAGCTGAGTGCCTGTCGGGCGATGCCAACAACATTCTCTACCGGTTTTCGGTCAGGCATGGCGACCGTTGCCTGCTCGAAGGTCGCGCCGCCGTTATCCTCGACGCAGGAATCCTCAGGGGAGAAAAGCCATGAAGCGCGCTCTCGTCACCGGTGGTAGCGGTGGAATCGGCGCCGCCATCTGCAAGCGCCTGGCTGCCGATGGCCATCATGTCATTGTCCATGCCAACCGAAGCCGCGAAAAGGCCGCAGCGGTGGTTGCCGAAATACTCGCCGCCGGTGGCAGCGCCGAAGCCATCGCCTTCGACGTTACCGACCGCGCCGCCACTGCCGTCGCACTCGAAGTCCTGCTTGAAGCAGGCGCCATCCAGATTCTGGTCAACAACGCCGGCATCCATGCCGACGCGGTTTTCCCCGGCATGTCCGGCGAACAATGGGATAGCGTGGTCGACGTCTCGCTGAAAGGCTTTTTCAACGTCACCCAGCCGCTGACCCTGCCGATGATCCGCACCCGTTGGGGCCGCATCATCAGCATTTCGTCGGTTGCCGGCATCACCGGCAATCGCGGTCAGGTGAATTACTCGGCAGCCAAGGGCGCCTTGCACGCTGCCAGCAAGGCGCTGGCACTCGAACTGGCCAGCCGCGGTGTCACGGTCAACGCTGTTGCGCCCGGCATTATCGCCACCGGCATGATCGAAGGCGCGTTCAACGCCGAGGCCATCAATACCCTGGTGCCAATGAAACGTGCTGGCACGCCGGAAGAGGTTGCTGACCTTGTCTCGTTCCTGGCATCTGACAAAGCCGCCTATATTTCCGGCCAAGTTATCTCGATCAATGGAGCGATGATCTGAGTTTACTGGCGAGTGCGGTTCAACTCCCGTCATGACATCCAGTTTTGCATCCCCCGCGAGGGGATGCAATACTGACGCAAAATGAAAAACGAAAAACTGAGGGAGTTCATTTCATGAAAAAAATCATTGGAACTTTAGTGGTAACCGCTTTCGTTTCAGGTTGCACATCTATGAGCGTGAGCAAATTGGATGCAACAAAATATCCGGTCAAAACGATCTGTATCG
>DATIUN010000241.1:0-3482 GCA_035466795.1 Azonexus sp.
TCGGCGAGGGCGACCGGCTGCCGGTTGGGGTCGCTCTTCTTCACCATGTCGCGCATGCGACGGATGATCTTGCCGGCCCGCTCGGCCTGGTCGCTGGCTTTCTGCATCGCCGACAGCAGGTCTTCAAGTTTGTAGTTGCCGGCCTGCATGCGCTTGACGCAGCCGGCGCAGTAATTGGCGATGGCAGACAGCGGCTGGTTGAGTTCGTGCGCCAGCGACGAGGCCATCTCGCCCATGGTGATCAGGCGCGAGGTCTGCTCCAGGCGCTTCTGCTGCTGCAGGTTCACTTCGTCGATGTGCTTGCGGTCGGTAATATCGGCGGCGAGCTGGACGCGCACGGTGCGCCCGTCGACCCAGCGGATGGCGCGCTCGTGCAGGTGGTACCAGTGGCCGGACAGCGTGTGCTGGATCTCGCCGTCGAAAATTTCGACGGGCAGCGTGGCGGGATCGATGTCCGACGGGTCGAAGGCGAGCGCTTCCGGGGCCGGCCGGCAGGCGGCGGTGACCAGCGCCGAATCGCGGCCCACCGTGTCGAAGCCGAAGATGTGCTGGAAGGCACGGTTGGCGAAGAGGATTTCGCGGCTTTGCGCGTCGGCGACATGCACTGCGGTATCGAGGCCGTCGATCACCGTCACGAAGCGTTCGTGCGCCCTTTCGAGTTCGACGCGCGCCCGCTTGGGTTCGGTGATGTCGTTCATCGAGGCGATCCAGCCGATTTGCTGGCCGGCGGCGTCGATCAGCGGCGAGAAGTAGAGGCGGACGTCGAAGCGTTCGCCATTCTTGCGCATGATGCGCATCTCGAAGCCGCCCGGCGGCGCCTGGCCACCCAGCGCCTGGTCGATGTTGCGCTGCAGCTGGTCGAACTCCTCGGGCGGCCAGTAGGGGTAGGGCGGGGCGACGCCGACCAGTTCGGCTTCCTCGAAGCCGGTCATGCGGCAGAAGGCGGCATTGACGAAGGTGATGCGGCCGTCGAGGTCGATGGCGCGCAGGCCGGTGACCAGCGATTGCGACATCGCCTGGCGGAAGGCGTAGGCGGCGCGCAACTGCTCTTCGGTTTCCGCGCGGCGGCTGGCATGGCGGCGTAACTGGAGCAGCGTGGCGGTGGCGATCAGGGTCAGGAAGACGATCAGTGCGGCGGGGACGAAGGGAAGCCAGGCGCCGCCGCCGCGATAGGCGACGATGTTGAGCCCGAGCCGGTTGCCCGGCAGGTCGAGGCTGATGGCGCCGGAAATGCGGCGGTCGGTCGGGCGCACGGACGAGTTGCTGAAAACCTCGCGGTTTTCCGCGTCGACCAAGGACAGGCTGTAACGCGAGGTAAAACTTGTCGGCAGCGTGACGCGCAACAAGCCCTCAAGCGATTGCACGGCGATGAAGGCGCCCAGGTCGGCGCTGCCCTGCTGGACAGGCAGGATCAGGTCGTTGGTGCGGCGCTGGTCGGCGCCCGCATAGTCGGGTGAAAACAGTTCGCGGCGCGTGCGCAGCGCTTCCTGCAAGGCGCTCATCCGGATGCCGGTCAACTGTTCGCCGACAAAGGTCGCGGTCGATTCGTTGGGGGCGACCCATTCGACCTTGCCGTCGGTACTGACCCAGATGATGGCGCTGATTTCCGGGTTGTCGCGCACGTAGCGGCTGGCGCGCACCTGGAAGGATTCGTAGGTGAGCTGGCGGAATTCCTGCTCGCGTCCGAGTTCGGTCAGGAAGTCCTGGTGCGCGTGCAGGCGCGCCTCGATGGTGCGCTCTGCCCAGTGCATGTCGCCTTCGAGCGCCGACAGCGCGGTGTCCTGTTCGCGCCATTGCAGCAGGCCGGTGACGATCAGCATGGCGAGCGCGAATGTGCCGATGGCGGCGTAAGGCGCGAGCCATAGCCAAGTCTGCTTCGGCTGGCGGGGCGGGGGGCGGATGGACATGAAGCGATTCTTCGCCAGCCGGCCCGGCTCGGCCATTGGTAGATACCCTAAGCGGCCGGGTCGCCGTTCACCGCACCCAGCCCAGAACCAGCGGCAGCAACAGGGCAGTCAGCGCGCCGTTGAGCCCCATTGCCAGCGCCGCGAAGGCACCGGCCTGTTCGCCGACCTGGAAGGCGCGGGCGGTACCGATGCCGTGCGAGGCGACGCCGATGGCGAAACCGCGAATCGCCGGGTCGCGTATCCGCATGGCGTCAAAGATATAGCGTGCGCCGACCGCGCCGAGAATGCCGGTGATGATCACCAGCACTGCCGTGAGCGAGGGTATGCCGCCGATCCGTTCGGCGATGCCCATGGCGATCGGCGTCGTTACCGATTTGGGAGCGAGTGACAACTGGGTCGCCAGGCTGGCGCCGAACAGCCGGGCAACAGCAATCGCCGACAGCGCGGCGGTCAGGCTGCCGGCCACCAGCCCGACGAGCACCGGCAACAGCAGCGAGCGCACGCGGCGAAACTGCGTGTACAGCGGCACCGCCAGCGCTACCGTGGCCGGCCCGAGCAGGAAGTGCACGAACTGGGCGCCGGCGAAGTAGGTTTCGTAGCTGGTTGCGGTCAACGTCAATAAAAGCACCAAAATGGCGACGGCGATCAGCACCGGGTTGGCCAGCGGGTTCATGCCGGAACGCTTGTAGAACCAGAACGCGCCCTGGTAGGCGAGTAGCGTAAGGGTCAGCCCGAGCAACGGCGAAGCCGAGAGATAGACCCAGATTTCGCTGATCGGCGGGGTCATGGCGTCTCTCCCGGCATTGTCCGGGCGGGCATCAACAGCTTCATCACCAGCGCCGTCACGACCAGTGTCGCCGCCGTGCTGATCACCAGCGACAGCAGCAGCGGCAGCCATTCGTCGGCCACCCGGTGCAGATGCACCATGATCCCGACGCCGGCCGGCACGAAGAGCAGCGACAGATGCTGCAGCAGATTCTGGCTGGTCGATTGCAACTCGTGCCCCGGCCCGCCGCGCAGGGCCAGCGCGACGAACAGGAAGAGCATCCCGAGCACCGGGCCGGGCACCGGCAGGGCAAGCCAGCGGGCGACGATTTCGCCGGCCAACTGGAAGACGAGCAACTGGGTCAGGGCTGAGAGCATGATGATGGCCTCGAAAAGCGATATTCGTAGTTTATTGCTTATGAGACGTCATCAATAGACCGGAAATTGTCCTTTGATTTGTTACTTCAGGTCAGTATTGGACTAGCTGGGTGCCAGCAGGCCGGAAGCAGCGATCTTGGGCCAACAGTTCACCGTCGGTTTTTGGCCTTTTCAAGTGGTCGACCGCAACAGTTCGCAATTTGCCAACCCGCTTCACACCGAATTCGTTCACGCCAAGAAAAAACGCCGGGTTTCCCCGGCGCTTCCGTTCTGCTTTGCTTCTCCTGCGCTACCGCTTATTCCATCGCCTCGTAAAGCGGCAAGGTCAGGAACTCCGGGTATTCCGGGTTCAGCGACATCTTGTCGAAAATTTCGGCAGCCTGGTCGTAGGTTGCCGTGGCTTCGCCCTGCGCGGTGACGGTGGCCTTCACC
>DATIUN010000242.1:0-1777 GCA_035466795.1 Azonexus sp.
CCTCGCGCACCGCGAAGTGCGTCAACAGCGTTACCTTCTCGCCGTTCGCCGGCAGGTTGTAGAAGGTGCTCATCGGCACGTCGATCTCGTAGCCGACGCCATTCACGTCAAGCACGATCTGCGGGGGATTTTTTTCGGCCAACAGGCCGGTGAGTCGTCCGATCATCCCGCTATGCTAACCGATCAGCCGCCCGCCGCGAACGCGAAAACCGGCCGTTGCCAGCGCGCCCAGTCCCTGCCCGCCGTGGGCATGGCAAATGGCGCAGGCCAGCGCGTCGGCGGCATCGGCGGTCGGCGCGCCGGGCAGGCTCAACAACCGGACCACCATCTCCTGCACCTGTTCCTTGGCCGCCTTGCCGTGGCCGACCACCGCCTGCTTGACCTGCAGCGCCGTATATTCGGCGACCGGCAGCCCGGCATGGACCAGCGCACTGAGCGCTGCCCCGCGCGCCTGGCCGAGCAGCAGCGTCGATTGCGGGTTCACGTTAACAAAGACTTTTTCCACCGCCGCCTGATTCGGCTCGTAGCTGGCGATGACCTCGCTGATGCCGGCGAACAGCGTCTTGATGCGCTCCGGCAGTGACTGCCTGTCGTTCGACTTGATGCAGCCGCTCGCGACATAAACCAGCTGGTTGCCGTGCTTTTCGATGACGCCAAAGCCGGTCACCCGCAATCCCGGGTCGATACCCAATATTCGTGTCACGGACATTCGGTGCTCCAAGAACTTGGCGACCGGTTCATTTTGCTCTGGCCACCAGATAGACTCCGCTCACCGCCAGCAGCATGCCGACTGCTGCGGTCGACGTCAGTTTTTCGCCAAAAATCACCCAGGCGATCACTGCCGTGGAGATTGGCGTCAGATAGAACAGACTGGCCACATTGACCGCGCTACCGCTGCGGATCAGCAGGTTGAGCAGGCTGATGGCGCCGAGCGACAGGACCAGCACCAACCAGCCGAGGGCGAAGATGAAATCGGGTGTCCATTCGATGCGGAACTCCTCGAACAAGGCGACGGCCATCGCCGTAACGATCGCGGTCGGCACGAATTGAATCACCGAACCGGTGCGCAGATCAAACTGCGCGCAGAAACGCTTCTGGTAAAGCGTGCCGGCGGTGATGCCGAGCAGCGCGACGAGCGCCGGAACCAGCATGGGGCCGAGTGCAGCCTCGCCGAACTTGCCGGAAACCACCAGCCCGACGCCGACGAAGCCGAGGGCCAGCCCGCTCCATTGGCGGCCACTGACCTGTTCGCCGAGCAGCCAGCCGGCGCCGAGGGCGGTGAGCAGCGGCTGCATGCCGACGACCAGCGCGGTGACGCCGGCCGGCAGGCCGTGCTTGATCGCGACGAAGACGCCACCGAGATAGACCGCATGGACCAGCACGCCGGAAACGCCGATGTGCACCAATTGCTTTGGATCTTTCGGCCACGGCGCGCGGGTCGCCAGCGCGATGACCGTCATCAGGGCGATGACCAAACCGTAACGGATGAGCAGAAAGGACAGCGGTTCGGCGTACGGCAAGCCATACTTGGCGCCGATGAAGCCGGTGCTCCACAGAAAGATGAAAAGGAAGGGGTAAAGGCGCTGCATCAAATAAAAAGGCGGCATCGTTGGCCGCCCTTGCCTGCCAGCTGCCTGGCGCTCATTCGTCCATCACGGCGGTGGTGTAGATTTCCTGCACGTCGTCGAGGTTTTCCAGCGCGTCGAGCAACTTCTGCATTTTGACTGCATCGTCGCCGGTGAATTCGTTCTCGTTCTCCGGCTTCATCGTCACTTCG
>DATIUN010000243.1:0-12594 GCA_035466795.1 Azonexus sp.
GTCACGCTTGGGTACTTCACGACGACGGGGCATATTGACCTCTGTTAATCACTATTCAGTTGAAAAGCCGGGAAGGGGTTTGCACCCACCCGGCCCTCACGGCCACCCATGAGGATGACCACTTACTCAGGCTGCCAAACGGATCAGGCAGCCTTCGGACGCTTGGCCCCGTACTTGGAACGGGACTGCTTGCGATCTTTGACGCCCTGGGTATCCAGAGAGCCACGCACGGTGTGATAACGCACACCGGGCAAATCCTTGACACGACCACCACGGATCAGGACCACGGAGTGCTCCTGCAGGTTGTGACCTTCACCGCCGATGTAGGAAATGACTTCGAAGCCATTGGTCAGGCGAACCTTGCACACTTTACGCAGCGCGGAGTTCGGCTTCTTCGGTGTGGTGGTGTAGACACGGGTACAGACGCCACGCTTCTGCGGGCACTTTTCCAGAGCAGGAACCTTGCTCTTGGTGACCTCGGCAACGCGCGGCTTGCGCACGAGCTGATTGATAGTCGGCATATCAAACTTCCTTCAACGGCCGGGCAGTCGCAATACGATGCACGACGGCAATTTTGTTATCCAAAGCGGGGACAATGATTAGCCTCCGCCGACAAGAACCGCATATTCTATGTTCGTTCAAGCCCCCTGTCAACGTGACAGAGGGCTCAAGCGAGGCATCAGGAAGCCTGATCAGCCTCGTGGGCAGCCGATTCGCCGACCTCTTCCTCGATTCCACGACCGGCTGCCATATCCTCGCCAGCTGCCTGAGCCTTGCGGCTGCGGTGGTAGGCCAAGCCGGTACCGGCGGGAATGAGACGGCCGACAATGACGTTTTCCTTGAGACCACGCAGTTCGTCGCGCTTGCCCATGATGGCAGCCTCGGTGAGAACGCGCGTGGTTTCCTGGAAGGACGCCGCCGAGATGAAGGAGTCAGTCGACAGGGAGGCCTTGGTGATACCGAGCAACATGTTGCCGAAAGTTGCCGGCAACTTGCCTTCTGCGATCACACGGTCATTCTCGCGGAACAGTTCGGCGCGCTCGACCTGTTCCGACTTGATGAATCGGGTGTCGCCCGGCTCGGTGATGGTGACGCGGCGCAGCATCTGGCGAACGATCACCTCGATGTGCTTGTCGTTGATCTTCACGCCCTGCAAACGGTAGACGTCCTGAACTTCGTCGGTGATGTAGCGCGCCAAGGCCTCGACGCCCTGCAGACGCAGGATGTCATGCGGATCGGGCAGGCCTTCGACGATCTTCTCGCCCATATTGACCACCTGACCATCGTGCACCAGGACATGCTTATCCTTCGAAATCAGGAATTCATGGGCATTGCCTTCGAGATCGGTAATGACCAGGCGCTGCTTGCCCTTGGTGTCCTTGCCGAAGCTGATCGTCCCGGTCACTTCGGCCAGCACAGACGCATCCTTCGGCGTACGCGCCTCGAACAACTCGGCAACGCGGGGCAGACCTCCGGTAATGTCACGCGTCTTCGCCGATTCCTGCGGCATCCGTGCCAACACGTCACCGACGCCGACCTGCTGGCCATCAAGCACCGAGATGATCGAACCGACCTGGAAGGCGATCGAGACCGAATGGTCGCTACCATGTACTTTCACTTCCTGACCGCTTTCGTCGAGCAGCTTGACCACCGGGCGAACACCCTTGGTCGCCGCCTTGCCGCCGCGCTTATGGTCGATAACCACCAGTGTGGACAGGCCGGTCACGTCGTCAACCTGCTTGGCCACGGTGACGCCCTCTTCGACATTCTCGAAGCGCACGGTACCGGCATACTCGGCGACGATCGGACGGGTATGCGGATCCCAAGTGGCCAGCTTGGTGCCAGCCTTGACCACCTTGCCGTCATCGACGGAAAGCATCCCACCGTAAGGCACCTTGTGACGCTCGCGTTCGCGACCATGATCGTCGACGATCAGCACCTCGCCGGAACGGGAGATGACGACTTTCTCGCCCTTGGCGCTGGTCACATAGCGCATTGTTGCGGTGAACCGTACGGTACCGGCAGATTTCGACTCGACCTGGGAAGCAACTGCCGCCCGTGAAGCCGCGCCACCAACGTGGAAGGTACGCATGGTGAGCTGAGTGCCTGGCTCGCCGATCGACTGGGCAGCAATCACGCCCACCGATTCACCGGCATTGACCATGCTGCCGCGACCCAGATCGCGGCCGTAGCACTTGGCGCACAGACCGTAGCGCGTTTCGCAGGTCAGCGGCGTACGGACCTTGACTTCGTCGATACCCAGCTTGTCGATCAGATCGACCAGATCCTCATCGAGCATGGTGCCGGAGAAGATGACCGTCTCCTGGGTTTCCGGGTCGATGATGTCCTCACCGGTCACCCGACCGAGAATCCGTTCGCGCAATGGCTCGATGACCTCGCCGCCTTCGACCAGTGCCTTCACGGCAAAACCGTTCGCGGTACCGCAATCATCTTCGGTAATGACCAGATCCTGCGTCACGTCGACCAGACGGCGCGTCAGGTAGCCGGAGTTTGCCGTCTTCAGCGCGGTATCGGCCAGGCCTTTACGTGCGCCGTGCGTCGAAATGAAGTACTGGAGAACGTTCAGGCCTTCACGGAAGTTGGTGGTGATCGGCGTCTCGATGATCGAACCATCCGGCTTCGCCATCAGGCCGCGCATGCCGGCCAACTGGCGAATCTGCGCGGCGGAACCGCGGGCGCCGGAATCGGCCATCATGAAGATCGAGTTGAACGAGTCCTGCTTGACGCGCTTGCCGTGGCGATCGATGGTTTCCTCGTGGCCGAGTTCGTCCATCATGACCTTCGCAACCTGGTCGCCGGTCCTGCCCCAGATATCCACAACCTTGTTGTAGCGCTCGCCCTGAGTCACCAGGCCGTTGGTGTATTGCGTCTCGATTTCCTTCACCTCGGCTTCGGCGGCGGAAATGATTTCGTATTTCTTGGCCGGCACGCGCATGTCGTCGGAACAGAAGGAAATGCCGGCGCGGGTCGCCAGGGCATAGCCGTTCTGCATCAACTTGTCGGCAAACACCACGGTTTCCTTGAGGCCGCAGCGACGGAAGGACTCGTCGATCAGCTTGGAAATTTCCTTCTTCTTCAACGCCCGATCGATGACCTTGAACGGCAGGCCCTTCGGCAAGATTTTAGAAAGCAGCGCACGGCCGGCTGTGGTTTCGACGCGGACGATTTTCTCGTTCCATTCGCCGTCGACCGCAGCAGGCTCGTACTGTGGCAGGCGAACGGAAATGCGCGAATGCACGTCCAGTTCGCCAGCTGCCATGGCGCGCTCGATCTCATTGGTGTTGGCGAAGTACATGCCCTCGCCCTTGCCATTAACCTTCTCGCGAGTCGCGTAGTACAGACCGAGCACGATATCCTGCGACGGCACGATGATCGGCTGGCCATTGGCGGGTGACAGCACGTTGTTCGAGGCCAGCATCAGGGTGCGCGCTTCCATCTGCGCTTCGAGCGACAGCGGCACGTGGACGGCCATCTGGTCACCGTCGAAGTCGGCGTTGAAGGCGGCACAGACCAGCGGGTGCAGCTGGATGGCCTTACCTTCGATCAGGGTCGGCTCGAACGCCTGGATACCCAGACGGTGCAGCGTCGGCGCACGGTTCAGCATGACCGGGTGTTCGCGGATAACATCTTCGAGGATGTCCCAGACCACCGGTTCCTGACCTTCGACCATCTTCTTGGCTTGCTTGATGGTGGTGGCGTAGCCGAGCACTTCCAACTTGTGGAAGATGAAGGGCTTGAACAGCTCCAGAGCCATCAGCTTCGGCAGACCGCACTGATGCAACTTGAGCTGCGGACCGACCACGATGACCGAGCGGCCAGAGTAGTCGACGCGCTTGCCGAGCAGATTCTGACGGAAACGACCGCCCTTGCCCTTGATCATGTCGGCCAGCGACTTGAGCGGACGCTTGTTGGCACCGGTCATGGCCTTGCCGCGACGACCGTTGTCGAGCAGCGAGTCCACTGACTCCTGCAGCATGCGCTTTTCGTTGCGGACGATGATTTCCGGTGCCTTCAGCTCAAGCAGACGCTTGAGACGATTGTTCCGGTTGATGACGCGACGATAGAGGTCATTCAGATCAGAGGTCGCGAAACGCCCGCCATCCAGCGGGACCAAAGGACGCAGGTCCGGCGGCAGCACCGGCAGCACCTCGAGAACCATCCAGTCCGGCTTGATGCCTGACTTCTGGAAACCTTCGAGAATCTTCAGGCGTTTGGCCAGCTTCTTGTTCTTCGCTTCGGAACTGGTCACTTCCAGTTCGGCGCGCAGGGATTCGACTTCGCTCGGCAGGTCCAGATTGCGCAGCAACTCACGAATGCCCTCGGCGCCCATCAACGCCTGGAATTCGTCGCCATGCTCTTCCATCATTTCCAGATACTGCTCTTCGGTCAGCAGCTGGGCGCGCTGAAGGTTGCTAACCAGACCCGGGTCGCAAACAACATAGGCTTCGAAGTACAGGACACGCTCGATATCGCGCAGCGTCATGTCGAGCACCATGCCAAGACGCGACGGCAGCGATTTCAGGAACCAGATGTGGGCGGTCGGCGAAGCCAATTCAATATGACCCATGCGGTCACGGCGCACCTTGGCCAGCGTCACTTCGACGCCGCACTTCTCGCAGATCACGCCGCGATGCTTGAGGCGCTTGTACTTGCCGCACAGGCATTCGTAATCCTTGATCGGGCCGAAGATCTTGGCGCAGAAAAGGCCATCGCGCTCCGGCTTGAAGGTGCGGTAGTTGATCGTTTCCGGCTTCTTGACTTCACCATAGGACCAGGAACGGATCTTGTCGGGCGAGGCCAGACCAATCGTAATCGCGTCAAATTCCTCTTCGGCGGTTACCTGCTTGAACAGATCGAGCAATGCTTTCATCGTTTAACTCCCAGCCCTAAATCAGTAACGTTCCAGATCGATGTCGATCGCCAGCGAACGGATTTCCTTGACCAGCACATTGAAGGATTCCGGCATGCCGGCATCGATACGGTGCTCGCCCTTGACGATGTTCTCGTACACTTTGGTCCGGCCATTGACGTCATCGGACTTGACGGTCAGCATCTCCTGCAGCACGTAAGCGGCGCCGTAGGCTTCCAGCGCCCAGACCTCCATTTCGCCGAAACGCTGGCCACCGAACTGCGCCTTGCCGCCCAGCGGCTGCTGCGTAACCAGCGAATACGGGCCGGTCGAACGGGCGTGCATCTTGTCATCGACCAGGTGATGCAGTTTCAGATAGTGCATGTAACCGACGGTGACCTGACGTTCGAATGCTTCGCCGGTACGGCCATCGAACAGGGTCATCTGGCCGGATGACGGCATGCCGGCCAGCGCCAGCATGGCCTTGATTTCGCTGTCCTTGGCACCGTCGAACACCGGTGTCGCAAACGGCACGCCGCCTTCGAGGTTCCTGGCCATCTCCATGACCTCGCCGTCGCTCAGCTCCTCGAGCTTCTCGGGCTTTCCATTGGAGTTGTAGATCTCGTCCAGGAAACCGCGCACCTCCTTGGCATTTGCCTCGGCACGCAGCATGGCACCGATCTTGTGGCCCAGACCCTTGGCGGCGAGGCCGAGGTGAACTTCGAGAATCTGACCAACGTTCATCCGCGACGGCACGCCGAGCGGATTCAGCACGATATCGACCGGATTGCCGTCTTCCATGTAGGGCATGTCTTCGACTGGCAGAATGCGTGATACCACACCCTTGTTGCCATGGCGACCGGCCATCTTGTCACCAGGCTGGAGGCGGCGCTTGACCGCCACATAGACCTTGACCATCTTCTGGACGCCCGGCGGCAGTTCATCGCCCTGCGTCAGTTTCTTGCGCTTGGCTTCGAAAGCCAGATCGAAGTTCTTGCGTGCCTGCTCAAGACCCTCCTTGACCTGCTCGAGCTGCTGCGCAACGTCTTCCTCGGCAACGCGGATATCGAACCAGTGGTGCGGATCCATACCATCAAGGTAAGACTGCTCGATGGTCGAACCCTTGGCCAGTTTCTTCGGACCGCCGTTGGCCTTCTTGCCGACGATCAGGCGGCCGACACGCTCGAACGCGTCGCGCTCGACGATGCGCATCTGATCGGCCAGATCCAGCTTGTAATGCCGCAGGTGTTCATCGATGATCGACTGGGCGCGCTTGTCGCGCTCGATGCCTTCGCGGGTGAACACCTGGACGTCGATGACCGTGCCGGCGATACCGGACGGCACGCGCAACGACGTATCCTTCACATCGGAGGCCTTCTCGCCGAAGATCGCGCGTAACAGCTTTTCCTCAGGCGTCAGTTGGGTTTCACCCTTCGGTGTCACCTTGCCGACCAGCACGTCAGCAGCCTGGACTTCGGCACCGATATAGACGATGCCGGAGTCGTCGAGGCGGGAAAGCTGGGTTTCACCCAGCGAGGCGATATCGCGGGTAATTTCCTCGGGGCCGAGCTTGGTGTCACGGGCGACGACCGTCAGTTCCTCGATGTGGATCGAGGTGTAGCGGTCTTCGGCCACCACACGTTCGGAGATCAGGATCGAGTCTTCGAAGTTGTAGCCGTTCCACGGCATGAAGGCGATCAGCATGTTCTGGCCGAGGGCCAGCTCACCCTTGTCGGTCGACGCGCCGTCGGCCACCACGTCACCGCGTGCGATCAGATCGCCGACGCGGACCAGCGGACGCTGGTTGATGTTGGTGTTCTGATTGGAACGGGTGTATTTGACCAGGTTGTAGATATCGACGCCAACTTCACCGGCCACGGTTTCGTCATCATTGACGCGAACCACGACCCGGGCGGCGTCGACATAGTCGACCAGCCCGCCGCGTCGCGCAACGACTGCCGTACCGGAGTCGACCGCGACAGTGCGCTCGATACCGGTACCAACCAGCGCTTTTTCCGGACGCAGACAGGGCACCGCCTGACGCTGCATGTTGGCGCCCATCAGGGCCCGGTTCGCATCGTCATGCTCAAGGAAGGGAATCAGCGAAGCGGCAACGGAAACGATCTGGCTCGGCGCCACGTCCATGTACTGAACGCGGGCCGGTTCGGCCAGAATGGTCTCCCCCTTCTCGCGACAGGTCACGAGATCGTCGGCGAGACCGCCACTGGCGTCAAGCGCGGCATTTGCCTGGGCGACAACGTAGTTGCCCTCCTCGATCGCCGACAGGTATTCGATTTGGTCGGTGACCCTGGAGTCGACGACCTTGCGGTAGGCGGTTTCGATGAAGCCGTAGTCGTTCACCCGGGCGAACAAGGCCAGCGAATTGATCAGGCCGATATTCGGGCCTTCCGGCGTTTCGATCGGACAGACGCGACCGTAGTGGGTCGGATGGACGTCGCGGACCTCGAAGCCGGCACGCTCGCGCGTCAGGCCGCCAGGGCCGAGGGCGGAAACACGGCGCTTGTGCGTGATTTCCGACAGCGGATTGGTCTGATCCATGAACTGCGACAACTGGCTGGACCCGAAGAACTCCTTGATCGCAGCGCTGATCGGCTTGGCGTTGATCAGGTCATGCGGCATCAGATTATCGGATTCGGCTTGCGACAGGCGTTCCTTGACAGCACGTTCGACACGCACCAGGCCAGCACGGAACTGGTTTTCCGCCAGTTCGCCGACGGAACGCACGCGACGGTTACCAAGGTGATCGATGTCGTCGATTTCACCGCGACCGTTACGCAGTTCGACCAGGACATTGATGACCTCGACGATGTCACGCGGCGACAGCGTCAGCTGCTCGCGCACCTCGGCGTTGGCACCCAGCGGCTTGATCCTGGCCAGCAACGCATCGGCGTCGCCGGACGTCAGGTTTTCCGCCAGGGCGCGGGCGCCGTAGGGCAGCAGGCTGACCAGATCCTGAATGGCAGGCAGCGAAAAGCCCGAACCTTCCGCGAGATTTTTCAACGCCGCTTCGGCCTTTGAGGCAAGGCTCTTGATCGTTACCTTGAACTCGGTGACATCGGCGCGCGCCAGGCGACGATTGAACTTCATGCGGCCAACGCCGGAGAGGTCGTAACGTTCGTCGGAATAGAACAGGCCGTTGAACAGGATTTCGACGGCCTCCTCGGTCGGCGGCTCGCCCGGGCGCATCATGCGATAGATGGCGATGCGGGCAGCCTGACGGGAAGCGGTTTCATCCGCGCGCAACGTGTTGGAGATGAACGCACCACGATCGAGTTCGTTCGTGTACAGCGTCTCCAGCGTCGCAACACCGGCCTCTCGCAAGTTGGCGAGCAGTGTTTCGGTAATTTCATCGTTGGCATTGGCGATGATTTCGCCGGTTTTCTTGTCGACCACGTTCGTCGCGACGACCCGGCCAACAAGGAAATCTTCCGGAACGACGATCTGCTTCATCTCGGCGGCTGCCATGTCGCGAATGTGTTTGGCGGTAATCCGCTTGTCCTTGGCAACGATCACCTTGCCGTCAGGCGCGACAAAGTCGAAGCGCGCCACTTCGCCACGCAGGCGTTCGGGCACCAGCTTGAATTCAACCTTGTCCTTGGTGAAAGCAAAAGAATCGAATTCGAAGAACCTGGCCAGAATTTCCTCGGACGACATGCCGATCGCCTTGAGCAGGGTCGTGACCGGCATCTTGCGACGGCGGTCGACACGGAAAAAGAGCACGTCCTTGGGATCGAACTCGAAATCGAGCCAGGAGCCGCGGTAGGGAATGACCCGCGCCGAGAACAGGAGCTTTCCGGAACTGTGCGTCTTGCCCCGATCATGCTCGAAGAATACGCCGGGAGAACGGTGCAACTGGGAAACAATGACCCGCTCGGTACCGTTGATGACGAAGGATCCGTTGGTCGTCATGAGCGGAATTTCTCCCATATAGACTTCCTGTTCCTTGACTTCCTTCACCGTATCCGGTGCTTCACGATCCATGATCACCAGGCGCACCCTGGCGCGCAACGATGATGCAAAGGTCAGACCGCGCTGCTGACACTCGGTCACATCGAACGCCGGTTCGCCCAGCATGTAGCTGACGAATTCCAGACGCGCATTGCCGGAGTGCGAAACAATCGGGAAGATCGAGGTGAACGCAGCCTGCAAGCCTTGATTCTTGCGCCGTTCCGGCGCCACTTCGTCTTGCAGGAAGTCCTTGAAAGACTGGAGCTGGGTGGCAAGCAAGTAAGGCACGTCAAGGACGCTGGCGCGCTTGGCGAAACTCTTGCGGATGCGTTTCTTCTCGGTGAAGGAGTAAGTCATGGTAACTCCGTGCAGATAAAGTCAAACGTGAAACCTGTTGAAACAGGCAAACGCAAACGTGCTCTCCTTCCCTTCAGGGATGAGGAAAGCATCGTTTGCGTTTGCCGATTGGCGCTATTCAAGTTCGTCTTCTGATTTCGTGAAACCTGTCATACAAAGCACAAAAGGGCTGGCGGGAAAACCGCCAGCCCGCACACCAGATGTCGATTACTTGACTTCGACCTTGGCGCCTGCGTCTTCCAGTTGCTTCTTGAGGGCTTCGGCGTCGGCCTTGGAAATACCTTCCTTGACCGCCTTCGGCGCGCCATCGACCAGATCCTTGGCTTCCTTGAGGCCCAGGCCGGTAACAGCACGGACGACCTTGATGACTTCAACCTTCTTGTCACCGGCAGCGTTGAGCATGACGGTAAATTCAGTCTGCTCCTCGGCAACGGCGGCGGCAGCACCAGCCGGGCCGGCGACGGCGACGGCAGCAGCGGAAACGCCAAACTTCTCTTCGAATGCCTTGACCAGGTCATTCAGTTCCATAACGGTCAGGGAACCAACGGCTTCCAGGATGTCTTCTTTGCTAATTGCCATTTCAATAAACTCCTAATTCAGTTCGTATGCAGTAGTGATCAAGCGGCCGCTTCTTCGCGCTGTTTTGCCAAGGCATCCAGGGCGCGAACAAAGCCGGCGACCGGAGCTTGCATGACGTACAGCAGCTTGGAGAGCAACTCTTCGCGGCTCGGGACGGACGCGAGCGCCTGCACACCAGCCTTATCGAGTACCTTGCCGGCATAGGAGCCAGCTTTCAGCACCAACTTGTCATTGGTCTTCGCGAAGTCGCTGAGGACTTTCGCTGCTGCCACCGGGTCGGCGGAAACGCTGTAAATCAGCGGTCCGACCATGTGGTCGGCGAGACCGGCAAACGGGGTGCCGGCCACAGCACGACGTACCAGGGTGTTTTTGAGCACTCGCAGATAAACGCCAGACTCACGGGCCTTCCTGCGCAGCACGGTGAGGTCACCGACCTCGATGCCACGATATTCGGCGATCGCGATAGTCTGGGCGTCGGCTACTTGTGCAGACACCTCGGCTACGACAGCTTTTTTGTCGTTCAGATTGAGACCCACAGGTCCTTCCTCCTTTCAAGTCATAAACACGGCGGGAAAGTCCCGCCGAACCTACGGCGACCTGAACCAGAAGCTATGCCGTCCGTTGCCGGCCGGCAGAAAATCTTGTTCTGGGACACCGTCTGCGCAGGCTGATTTCGCGATTAAGCCCCTTGCGAGGCGCCTGCGGTCTTTGACGATCTGTCGGCGGCCACACTCAAGCGACCACCGACAGCCCAAAGTACTATCTAGCCAACCAACGTGGCCTGATCGACGCGAACGCCCGGACCCATGGTGGCGGCAACTGCAACCTTGCGCAGGTACTGGCCCTTGGAAGAGGCAGGCTTCGCCTTGCTCAGCGCCTCGATCAACGCCTTCAGATTCCTTTCCAGATCGTCGACCGAGAAAGAGGCACGGCCGATGGTCGCATGGACGATGCCGCCCTTGTCGGTACGGTACTGGACCTGACCCGCCTTGGCGTTCTTGACCGCGGTGGTGACATCCATGGTTACGGTACCGACCTTCGGGTTCGGCATCAAACCGCGCGGGCCGAGAATCTGGCCAAGCTGGCCAACGACCTTCATGGCATCCGGCGTGGCAATGACGACGTCGAAATTCAGGTTGCCGGCCTTGACTTCGGCAGCCAGGTCGTCGAAACCGACGACTTCAGCCCCGGCGGCCTTGGCCGCCTCGGCCTTTTCGCCCTGGGCGAAGACGGCAACGCGAACCGACTTGCCGGTACCGGCCGGCAGGACCACCGAGCCACGAACCACCTGGTCGGACTTGCGCGCATCGACGCCGAGATTGACTGCAACGTCGATCGATTCGTCGAACTTCGCGGTAGCCGTTTCCTTGGCCAGCGTCAGGGCTTCCTGAACCGGGTAGAGTTTCTGGTCGACGATCTTGCCGGCCAGGGCTTTTTGTTTTTTCGTGAGCTTGGCCATGATTACAGACCCTCCACCGTGATACCCATCGAACGGGCGGAGCCGGCGATGGTACGAACCGCTGCATCCATATCGGCCGCGGTCAAATCAGGCATCTTGGTCTTGGCGATTTCTTCGGCCTGGGCGCGGGTGATCTTGCCGACCTTGTCGGTATGCGGCTTGGCGGAACCGGACTTGATACCGGCCGCCTTCTTGATCAGGATGGTCGCCGGCGGGGTCTTCATCACGAAAGTGAAGGACTTGTCCGCAAAAGCGGTAATCACCACCGGAATCGGCAGGCCCGGCTCGACGCCTTGGGTCTGGGCGTTGAACGCCTTGCAGAATTCCATGATGTTCAAACCGCGCTGACCCAGCGCGGGACCGATCGGGGGCGACGGATTCGCCTTGCCTGCCGGGACTTGCAGCTTGATGTAGCCGACAATCTTCTTGGCCATGATTGCTCCTGATTGATGAGTCGTAACGCGCTTTCGGCGATCGCTTACTTGCGCTCCTCTTGCTGGCTGATTAAGGGCAGCCGGCAAACCCCTGAAAGCTTGTAGTTACTCAGGCCTTTTCGACCTGGGCGAATTCCAGCTCGACCGGTGTCGCGCGCCCGAAAATCGTCACCGCCACGCGCAGGCGGTTCTTTTCGTAATTGACATCCTCAACCGCACCATGGAAATCCGCGAACGGACCTTCCTTGACGCGAACCATCTCGCCAACCTCGAACAGCACCTTGGGCCGGGGCTTGTCGACACCCTCGCGCACCTGCTGCATGATCTTGTCCACTTCCTTCTGGGAAATGGGTGTGGGCTTGGTGGCCGTACCGCCGACGAACCCTGTCACCTTGGGCGTGTTCTTGACCAGGTGCCATGAATCGTCATCCATGTCCATTTCAACCAGCACATACCCCGGGAACAACTTGCGTTCGGAGTTCACCGGCTGGCCATTCTTCAGTTCGCGCACCACTTCCACCGGAACGAGAATTTCGCCGAACTTGTCCTGCATGCCCAGGCGATCGATCCGCTCCTGAATTGCGCGCAACACGCTCTTCTCGAAGCCGGAATAGGCATGGACGATGTACCAGCGCTTGCTCATGATTTCTTCCAGCCCAGCACGAGATCGTAAAGAACCCACTCGAGGCTCTTGTCAGTCAGATAGAGGAACAGCGCCATGATCACGACAAAGGCGAACACCGCGCCGGTCGTTTGCATGGTTTCCTTGCGCGTCGGCCAGACAACCTTTTTCGCCTCGACCACGGATTCGTTGGCAAAGGTGACGAACCGTTGTCCCGGTTCGGTTTTCCAGGCAACGACAGCGGCAAGCGCCAACCCGGCAAGGACTGCGAGGACGCGCAAAATCATTGCCTGCTCGGAAAGCA
>DATIUN010000244.1:0-8058 GCA_035466795.1 Azonexus sp.
GCCGTAGCAATGGTTCCCGGGCCCGCCAGAATCGGCATCGCGAGTGGCGTCACGGCGATGCTCAACGTCGCTTTCATGCTGGACTTCGGGCCATTGGCGCACGGCTGATGGGCTACCGATTGTTCGCCTTTCAGCATCTCATAACCGATCAATGCAACCAATACGCCTCCCGTGATCTGAAACGCCGGCAAAGTGATCCCAAACAAGCTGAAGATAAGCTTGCCCAAGAGAGCGAATACGACGACAAGACCGAAGGCCAGCATCAGGGCCTTCCGGGCTACCCGCTTTCTCTCGTCCGGCGTGTCATTGGCGGTCAGTCCGAGAAAGATGGGCGTATTGGCGATCGGGTTCATGATGGCGAAGAATCCAAAAAAAACCGATAACGCGTATCCAACGATTTCTTTCATGCAATGGCTCCCTTATCCGTGAGATTTGGTATCGATGGCGGAGCGCCGGATTGTTTGTGTGGCGAATGCCACAATGCAAAAAGCCCAGCCTTGTGGGCTGGGCTACTTGCAAGAACCAAATCAAATTCTTTGGCTCCCCGACCTGGGCTCGAAGATTAACAGAGTGTAATAAATAAAATGGTTCAACATCTAATATTATAGATTATGCGACAAGTAATTGACGAAAATATATAAATCATTATAAAAACAAATGCATATAAATATTCAAAATGTTCACTTTTGTTTTAGTTAGATCACTTTGCACTTTGCGAAATTTTAATGGAACAAGTTTAGGGGAACGCTGCATGACGGTTACTTATGCAGAGTTTCCTTAGGGCCTGGTAGGGCCCATTGAACCTGCGCTACTGGAAGGTGGGTGGCAATTCAGCACCAGCCGTTAGCCGGGTCAACCATCGAGCATCCTGATCAGTTCGAACAGCCGTTTATAAAACTCGGGGTCGGTGACGGTTTCCTCGCCGACTTTCACAAGGGTGTCCTTGTCCAGCGACCAGGGCAGCGAAAGGGACCCGAGAGCAGGAACGCTCACACCCGCATTACTCCCCTTGGATTTCATCTCGAACTGTGTTTCGAGTCCGCTCGCATAGATGACGGTCCCCAGATTGCTGGGCAGGCAAACCAGGATGATCGACAGCCTGGTGGCTTCATCGGGCTTGGGCCGGAAATATTTTTCGCCCCGTATGTTGCGAGGTTTCGATTCATCGACCTGATACCCCTGGCTCAACAACGCGCGCTTGGCGATTTCACACGCTTCCTCAGGCTCGCGGCTGCTGTAATACTGAAATGGGGTCTCGCTCGGGAATCCCTCAGTCTGATATGAACGCGGGACTTTCGTCGAATTGCAACCGCCCAGCAGTGCTCCCGCCAGTGCGGCGATCGCCAGGGAACGACAACAGGGGAGAATGGATCTGTGAATAACTTTCATCAAGCAGCTATTTTAAGCAGTTGCGTTGATGGATTGCCAGCCCGGGGAAACGGTCGACGTCTGTGGCGGGCCAGGTTGGATGCGTGATTCTTCGCGTCTGCTTATACTTCATATCCGGAAGGCCACCACTCGAGCTGGAGCAAGAAGCATGGACATGATCATCACTTCAAGCGCGTTCCCGCACAACGCCGCGATCCCGAAGGCTTACACCTGCGAGGGAAGGGACATTTCCCCGCCACTTGCCTGGAATGGAATTCCCGGAGCTGCCAGAAGCCTGGTCCTGATCGTAGACGATCCGGATGCGCCGGATCCTCAGGCGCCACGCATGACCTGGGTGCATTGGGTCTTGTACAACCTGCCGGTCAGCGTTGCCGGGCTGCCCGAGGCGGTGCGGTCGCTGCCCGCCGGCTCACTGGAGGGAGTCAACGACTGGCAGCGTACCGGCTACGGCGGCCCGTGTCCCCCGATCGGGCGGCACCGTTACTTCCACAAGCTCTATGCGCTTGACGCCGTGCTGCCGGACCTCGGACGACCGACCAGGACGGCCCTGGAGCAAGCCATGAAGGGGCATGTCGTTGCCGAAGCCCGGTTGGTCGGTACCTATCAAAAGGGCGGTTGACCGCGGGGATCGACAGGCCGTTTCTTGCGGCGATCCTGCCTTGCGGCATGGGGTTGTTGCGGTCAACGCCCCGGAACTCATGGTTTCCCGACGTTTCCCGGCTTCCGCGCCGAGATGGCTCGACCGCGCCGCCAACTGCGGAGTGGACATTGCAGGCAAATGGTTACAGCGACATTTTGCTTCCACGAGGAACTCAACGACTTCCTGCCATCCGAACGGCGGGGCAGGGAGTTTCCGATTCCCTGCGCGCGCAATGCCACCACCAAGCACATGATCGAGGCGCTTGGCGTGCCGCATACCGAGGTCGAACTGATTCTGGTCAATGGCCAGTCGGTCGGGTTCGACCACCTGCTGCGCGACGGCGATCGGGTTGCCGTCTACCCCCGGTTCGAATCGCTCGACATCAAGCCCCTGCAGCGCCTGCGCGAGTGGCCGCTGCGGTTAATCCACTTCGTCGCCGATTCCCATCTGGGCGGACTGGCTCGGCTGCTGCGCATGGCAGGTTTTGATACCTTGTATCGCAACGACTACCGGGACAGCGAGATCGCCGAGATCGCCGGCCGTGAACGACGTATCGTGCTTACGCGCGACCGCGACCTGCTCAAGCAGCGCGACATCAGCCACGGCTGTTATGTGCACGCGCTGAAGCCGGCGCGGCAATTCGGCGAGATTGTCGCGCGGCTGGATCTGGCCCGCAGCTTCAGACCTTTCACCCTTTGTCTGGAATGCAACGCCCCTGTTCGTGCCATAGAAAAACAATCGATTTTCCGCGAGTTACCGCCGTCTGTTAATGTTCGACATGAACATTTCACGATCTGCGATCTTTGTGGTCGCGTCTTCTGGGAAGGGTCGCACTGGCAGCGCATGCGGCAGTTGCTGGAGACGACGATCGCGCAAGGCGGCATGTCTTCTGACGACCGGTGAAGCCAGCGGTCGAACGCCGCGTTGGCCGACCCGCCAGGCTGTTCAACCCTTGATGCAGACCAGCGGCGCGAGCCGGGCCACCTTGCCGGCCAGCCCGGCGTAGTCGGAGGCATCCACGACGGCGCCGACGTCCTTGTAGGCAAGGGGAGCCTCCTCGGCGACGCCACGCCAGCTCGGGCTGCGAATCAGGATGCCGCGTGCCGCCAGATCGTCGATCAGCGTGCGGCCGTTCCAGCGGCGCGTGGCCTCATGGCGGCTCATCGCGCGACCGGCGCCATGACAGGCCGAGCCGAAGGCGCGTTCCTCGGTCCCTGCCGCACCGGCGAGGATGTAGGACGCCGTTCCCATGCTGCCGCCGATCAACACAGGTTGCCCGACCGCCGCGTATTCGCCTGGCAACTCGGCGTGCCCGGGGCCGAAAGCCCGCGTCGCACCCTTGCGATGCACGAACAGGTGGCGCTTGTGGCCGGCGACCATGTGTGCCTCTTCCTTGCAGGTGTTGTGCGAGACGTCATAGAGCAGCGGCAGCCTGACGCCGGGAAACACCTCGGCAAAGGCCTCTCGCGCCAGGTGGGTGAGGATTTGCCGGTTGGCCAGCGCGCAGTTGATGGCGGCGCGCATGGCGCCGAGATAGCGCTGGCCGAGCGCGGACTTGATCGGAGCGCAGGCCAGCTCGCGGTCGGGCAGGGCGATGCCGGCGGCCGGCGCCGCCACCACCATCTCGCGCAGGTAGTCGGTGCCGATCTGGTGACCGAGGCCGCGCGATCCGCAATGGATGCTGACCAGGACATCCCCGGCAACCAGCCCGTAGGCGTGAGCGGCAGCGGGGTCGAAGACCTCGCTGACTACCTGCACCTCAAGGTAGTGGTTGCCCGAACCCAGCGTGCCCATTTCGTCACGCTGGCGCTTTCTCGCCAGTTCGGAGACGCAAGCCGGGTCAGCGCCGGCAACCCGGCCCTGCTCCTCGATGTGGGCGAGGTCGGCAGCCGATCCGTAACCCGCCTGCACTGCCCAGCGCGCGCCCCCCTTGAGCATCGCCTCCATGCTCCTGGCGTCGAGGCGGATACTGCCGGTACTGCCGATGCCGGCGGGAATGCGCGCAAAAAGCACATCGGCGAGGCGCGCCTTGTGCGCTTCGATGTCAGCCAGTTTGAGACCGGTGCGCAGGGTGCGCACCCCGCAGGAGATATCGAAACCGACCCCGCCGGCCGAGACGACGCCGTCGTCCTCGGCATCGAAGGCGGCAACGCCGCCGATGGGGAAGCCGTAGCCCCAATGGGCGTCGGGCATCGCGTACGACGCCGTGACGATCCCGGGCAGGCTGGCGACGTTGGCCACCTGCTCGGCCACCTTTTCGTCCATCGCTTCAAGCAGTTCGCGCGAAGCGAAGATCACCCCCGGCACCCGCATGCGGCCCGCCGCCGGAAGCTCCCATTCATAGTTGCCGCGTCGTTTCAGTCGTGAAATGTTCATTGCCTGCCTTCGCTTGATGGATTCGGGTGCTGGCTTGACTCAAACATCGACCACGCACTGGGCCAGCCATTGTCCGTCAGCTTGTCGCCCGACCGCCAATTCACAATAGGAGGCCCCCTTGACCTCGGCCGCTGGGTGATGGCGCGAAATGTCGACCAGTTCGCCCCAGGCGGTGGCCGTCAAATGGTGATTCGTGATGCCTACGTCGAATCGCGAAAACAGCATGTGCCGCGTCGCCATTTCGTAGATCAGGGCGTTGAGCCAATCAACGAGCAACAGTTCATCGTCTGGCGCCGCGCATTTCACGGTCACCGTTTCGCGATCCGCGATCCGGTCCGGATCGCAGATTACCGACGTCATGGCTGTAGCGGCGCCGGCAAAGGCATCCGCCAGGGTCGCGCCGCTGCCACGGATGCCGACATCGGCCTCATGGGCAAAGGTCTGCCACTGCATCAGCGCACCCGACGCGCAAGCGTCCGGGCGATGAGCAGCGCATCGTCGGTTACCGGTGGCCAGGGGCAGGAATGGGCGGGCATTTTCGGGCATTCAGCGAACGCTATCGGGCGGCCATGGAACCGGAAGATCCTGCAACACTGCCGGCAGGTCGTCCGGGAACGGCGCGCTGGTGTCGATGGTGAGGGTGCAGGCTTCTTCGTCAGGCGCAATGGGCTCGCGGGCGCGCATCTGGTACGCCAGCACCGCCTGGTCTGCCTCCGAAGCGTCGCGGCCGGCCGCCCGGCGGGTGGCCAGCCGGGCCTGCAGGACTGCTTCCGGCGCAGTGCAGGCGAGGATGACGAAGGGAACCCCCCTTGCTGCCGCGAGTTCCCGGAAAGCCTTGCGCTGCCAGGCCTTGAGGTTGGCTGCGTCCACCAGTACCGGGTAGCCCGCCGCAAGGATATGGCGAGCCAGTTCGACGAGACGGTCGTAGGTTGCAGCGGTCGGCGCCGCATCGTAGATGCCGTCGCCGACAGCGCAGTCACTGCGGGCGAGGGCGGGCAGACCGAAAAGGCGCTTGCGCTCGATATCCGAACGGATGCGCAACGCGCCCAGTCTCTCCAGCAGTTGCTGCGCGAGCCAGCTCTTCCCCGAACCGGCAACTCCATGCATGAGCAGCAGCCTGGGTTTGCCCGGCAGGGTGGCTTTCACCGCACAGGCCAGGTACTGATCGCAACTGGCGAGATCCGTGAGCCTGCCTGCCGGATCCTCCTGACTGGCCCGTATTGCGGCGACCTTGGCCCTCACCAGGGCACGGTAGACAGTATAGAAGGCGAGCAGTGGCAAACCGCTGTAATCACCATTCGCTTCCAGGTAGCGGTTAAGCAGGCGATGCCCGTAGTCGGCACGGCCACGCTCCTCCAGGTCCATGGTCAGAAAGGCGATTTCGTTGATCACGTCGATCCAGCGCAGCCCGGGGTCGAATTCGATGCAGTCGAAAATCCGCAACCCGGCACCCGTTCTTACAACGTTGCCGAGATGCAGGTCGCCGTGGCATTCGCGGATCCATCCATCACGCAAGCGGGTCGCCAGCAGGCCGGCCAACTGGCTGAATCGTTTGCGGCTCCATGCTTCCAGGTCAGCGAGCCGGGAGCGGTGGACCGCGTCGGATAGCTGTTCGCCGAGCTGGGCGAAGTTCTGCACCATCGGTTCCCACACGGCTTCCGGCGAGCCGAATTGCCCGTCAGGCGGAGCCCGTTCCGCCCCTCCGTGAAAACCGGCCAGTTGATCTGCCAGTTGGTCGATCATGTCCGGGGAAAGGCATCCCAGCGCCAATTGCTGGTCGAGCAGGTCCTCCTGCGAAAAGCGGGTCATCTGCACCGCATATTCGATTGCTTCGCCCTTACCGGCAAAGCGCGGCACATCGGGGGGGCCGGTGATTGCTACCACCGCCAGATAAAGCTCGGGGGCCAGGCGGCGGTTGAGACGCAGTTCCTCCTCGCAATACATGCGGCGTCTGGCCAGGGTGCTGAAATCGAGGAATCCCAGCGCGACCGCTTTCTTGATCTTGTAGGCATAGGCGCCGCTCAGCAGCACGTACGAGATGTGCGTCTCGATGACCTCGACCTGTTCGGCCGGATGCTGATAACAGGCGGGGTTGCGCAGCGCGGCGACAAGAACCGCCTGTTCGCCCGCGACATTGCGGCAGCCTGCAGTCATGGCGATCCTAAACACACATTGGAATGGTCCTTACGCAAGGAAGTCACCCCGCCGCAGATCCGGTGGCCGAGCAAGATGGCGGCTGGGGGAGGGAGGGCGTTGAACGAGAACATCATGCCGGGGGCGCAGCTTCATGGGCCAAGAGTATAGCGGCTTGGCTAAGGGCTCAGGTGGGCGACGCTCCTGCAGCGTCACCGGCCTCACGTTGCCAGGCAGCAAGCATTTCGGTTAGTCTTGATCGCAACTACGGTCTGTTCCTTTGTCCCCTCCCGGGAATCCATGTTGCGCCGCCTGCTCTCCTCGACCCCTGAGGTGGGTGGCGCGCCCGATTGCAGGCCTATGGAGGCCATAGTCGAGGCACGCGTCACTGTCGCCGGCTTGGGACTGGTTTCGGAAGTGCAGGCGTACATTGACGGAGAGGCTGACAAGCTGACAAAAGCATGGCTGGCGACTTATGCACTGCAGATCAAGACACTGACCGACGACCGGAAAGAGTCCTATCGGCAGATTATTGAAATGAGCACTGATCCACAGAGCGTCGATTTGGCTAAGCCCGAATCCTGTTACGAAGCAACCAATGCACGCGAGAACGAAAAGGATATTGCCTTTCCGACATGGAAGAACCATCTGCTGAGCGACAAGGATGGCAAGTACCCAGCCGAATTAAACGAGTGGGAGCGCGCAGTTGTTGAAGCCGAGTCTAAGCGTACGAGTTTCCAATTCTGGTATCGCAATCCGCAGCAGCCGGGGCAGTCTTCGCTTGGCATCGCCTACATGGAAGATGAGGCCGATGGTCAATCTGAACTTGGTCCACGCCGCCCGTCAGATAGGGGTCGTTGGGCTGAGCTACCAAAGTGGGAACGGGTTGAGCCCCGTGGACCGTGCTCACGGCCGCTGCAGCAACTGCAACCAGTCCGAGAACAAATTTGGTCGGTGTGTTCAATTTTCCCCGGCTTTTTGGGTGTTGACCGTAACAGTCTTGAAACTGGCCGAGAAATCCTGCATCCGCGAACGGTTCTTGTTGAAATCGTACAAGCCAATCTTGGAGCGTGAGCGGAAGTCGATGAGCTTTGATGGTTCATCGATGCGAAACTCGATCTGATCCCTGAAACCTATCGTGGTGGTAAAAATCACCTCCAGATAAAGCGGCGCACTGCTGACGATGGTCGCTTCCGGGAAGGTGGCCAGCGTGGCGCGCAGCAAGGCCATTGCCTGCTCGCCATTGCCCTCGAAGGCGAGCGCTTCAAGACCGTAGCTGCTGAATGAATTGACGCAGTTGCTGGGCACCAGGCAGGACAGGGCTTCCTGATTTGTTTCGCGGCTACTTTGCGGTTTCGCGCCGTTCTCGCTGGCGGTGGCAGTCAAAGCAGCAGCCAGCATCAGGCCGACGAGAGCGCGGATTGGTTTTTGTTTAGCCAAGTGTTTCTCCGTGGGGTTAATCGGCTGGCTGCCAAGGCAAGGGGGCGTAGCACCTATTCAGCGGGCTTCCCCAAAGCGGC
>DATIUN010000245.1:0-2781 GCA_035466795.1 Azonexus sp.
GGATGCGGCGTCAGGATCGCAGGATTGAGCCGGCTGGCCAGCGCGACTTGCAGGTTTCCCTCGCTGGCCACCAGGTTCAGGGCGTCGGCATCGAGCAGCAAGGGAAGTTCGCTGGCGATGGCTGTCTCGAGCAATTCGCTCGCCTCAAGACTGTCGCCAAGCCCGGGACCGCAAGCCAGCGCGGTCAACTCGGCCTGCAGAAGCGCCTGCGGGCGGCGCAGCATCAACTCGGGCTGCAGCAGATCGCACGTCGGCGGCTGCGGGTCGAGCGGGCCGAGGTATACGCGGCCGGCGCCCAACTTGAGCGCGGCGCGTCCCGCCAGGAAGGCGGCGCCGACCATCGATGGCGCCCCGCCAAGGATGCCGGCACTGCCGAAACTGCCCTTGTGGCTGTTCAGCGGCCGCGGTCGGGCATGGGTGGCGAAATCTGCCGCGCTGACCACGTATCCATCTGCAGGGACCTCGGCTGTCGGTGACAGGTCGAGTTCGGCGACACGGACCTCGCCGCAATGATCCGGCCCGTCCGCGGTCAGCAACCCCGGCTTGGCGCCGATGAAGGTCAGGGTATGGCTGGCGCGGATGCAGGGGCTGAATGCCCGGCCGCTATCGGCATCGAGGCCGGACGGACAGTCCAGCGCGAGCAACGGGCAGCCATCGCGGCTGGCCAGGGCATTGGCGGTGGCGATCAACTCCGCATATTGGCCGGCGGGTCCCCGTCCGAGGCCAATGCCGAACAGTCCGTCGATGATCAGCGACCAACGCCCGGTATCGGGAATCGACTCGATGGTGGTTCCGCCCGCATCCGTGAAGCGCTTGCAGGCCGCCGCCGCATCGCCCGGCAAGGCGAGCGGATCGCCGGCAAAGACGACACAGGTTGCGAAGAAGCGCTCGCGCAGCAGACGGGCGGCTTCGAAAGCATCGCCGCCATTGTTGCCGGGGCCAGCCAGCACCAGAACCGGGCGTTCGCGCCGGATCGCCAGCTCCGCCGCCCAGGCAGCCGCTGCCGCGCCGGCCCGTTGCATCAGAGGCTCGGCAGCATTTGCTGCTTCGATCCTGCGCAGGCTGGCACTGAGGTAGAGGCGGTTAGCCATGACCGGGATCAGTGCGGTGCCGCTCAGTTCAACGCAGCCGATAGCTTGCGCCGGAACTCGCGAACCAGATCGTCGAACTGTTCGCTGCCGGCCAGCGCCTCGAAGATCTGCAGCAGGGCCTTGCGGCCGGCGCCTTCGTCGAAGAAGCGATCGCGGACGACGACCTCCAGCGCATTATCGAGCGCCTCGCGAAAACGGTTCTGTCCGGCGTAGGCCCGCGCCAGTTCGAGGCGGGTGGCGTGATCCTCCGGGTTGGCGGCGAGCTTCGCCTCGAGCCCGGCGGTGTCGGCTGCGCCCGCGGCCAGCGCCAGCCGCGCGCGCAGCGCGTTGGCACGATCGGCTGCCTGCGTGTAGTCGGCGGCGAGCAACTGCCCGGCTTCGTCGTTGCGGCCGAGTTGCATCAGAACCTCGATGGCGTCGAGGCGGATGCCTTCGTCGCCAGGCTTCTCGCGACTGGCTTCCGAGAGTTTGGCCAGCGCTTCGTCGAGCTGGCCGGCGGCGACCAGGGCAGCGGCTTCCTCGCGCAGGTTGCCGCCGGCATCGGGCAGGGCGAAACGGTCGAGAAAGGCGCGGATCTGGCCTTCCGGCAAGGCGCCGTTGAATTCGTCAACCAGTTGGCCCTGGTAGAGCACCTTGACCGAAGGAATGCTGCGCACGCCGAAGTGCTGGGAAAGCTCGGGGTTTTCGTCGGAATTCACCTTGGCCAGCAGGAAGCGGCCGGCGTATTCCTCGGCGAGCTTTTCGAGCATCGGCTTCAGCGTCTGGCACGGCCCGCACCACGGAGCCCAGAAGTCGATGACCACCGGTACCTGCAACGATGCCTGTATGACCTTGGTTTCGAATTCCTCGATGGAGACGTCAAAGGAGAATTGGGACATTGGGGAAACACCGATGAATGAACGAACCCGAATTATAGATGATGCCAATTTGAGGAAATGTCTCCTTTTCGGCTATCATTCGGCTTTCCCGCAGCCTGTCTTTCCATGACCAAATTCGTATTCGTAACAGGCGGTGTCGTGTCCTCCCTGGGCAAAGGCATCGCCGCCGCGTCGCTCGGGGCCATTCTGGAATCCCGCGGCATCAAGGTTACCCACCTCAAGCTCGACCCCTACATCAACGTCGACCCCGGTACGATGAGCCCGTTCCAGCATGGCGAGGTCTTCGTCACCGAGGACGGCGCCGAAACCGACCTCGATCTCGGTCACTACGAGCGTTTCACCAGTACCCGGATGGGCAAGCGCAACAACTTCACGACCGGTCAGGTTTACGACACGGTGATCAGGAAGGAACGGCGCGGCGAGTATCTCGGCAAGACGGTCCAGGTCATCCCGCACATCACCGACGAAATCAAGGCCAAGATCAAGGCCGGCGCCGAGGGCGCCGACGTGGCCATCGTCGAAGTCGGCGGCACGGTCGGCGACATCGAGTCGCTGCCCTTCCTCGAAGCGATTCGCCAGATGGGCCTCGAAGAAGGCCGCAACAACGTCTGCTACATGCACCTGACCCTGCTGCCCTACATCCCGACCGCCGGCGAGCTGAAGACCAAGCCGACCCAGCACTCGGTCAAGGAACTGCGGCAGATCGGCATTCAGCCGGACATCCTGCTGTGCCGCGCCGACCGTTCGATTCCGGTCGAGGAGCGGCGCAAGATCGCGCTGTTCTGTAACGTGATGCCGGAAGCGGTCATCGA
>DATIUN010000246.1:0-2980 GCA_035466795.1 Azonexus sp.
TTTCATTCTAGGCACCTTTGCCGCCGGGATGGCGGACATTTGTAAATGAGTGCAAGCGGATGGCCCGGTGCTTACAAAGCGTTACGTATGCCATGCTATATTTCCCCGCATGAATGAAATCAACGCGCACGAGCACCGCCTGAACCTGTCCGAAGTGCTCGAGTGGATGGTCGCCGACGGGTTGGTCACACCCGAGGTGGCCGAAGCGCTGAAGGTCGAGCGGCGCATGCATAGCGCCAGAGTGCATCCGCTGGTCGTCATCGCCGACCAGAAATGGCTCGCACCGGGAACCCCGGTCCGCCTGCTGACGCTGGAGGCGCTGACCGAATGGCTGGCGGGCCGGGTTGGCCTCGACTACCAGCACATCGACCCGCTCAAGATCGATTTCACCGGCGTCGCCGACGTCATGTCAAGCGCCTACGCGGGACGCTTCGGCATCCTGCCGGTACAGGTGACGACGCGCGAGATCGTCATCGCCACCGCCGAGCCCTTCATCCGCGAATGGGTTGCGGAACTGCAGCCCATCCTGCGCAAGGAAATTCGCCGCGTACTGGCCAATCCGGACGACATTTCGCGTTATCTGGTGGAATTCTTCAACCTCGCCCGCTCGGTCAAGAAGGCAGCGGCCAAGGGCGAGGTGACCGCCGGGCTGTCAAGCTTCGAACAGCTGGTCGAACTGGGCAAGGGCAACCGCACCTTCGACGCCAACGACCAGCATATCGTCCATATCGTCGACTGGCTGTGGCAGTATGCCTTCGACCAGCGCGCCTCGGACATCCACATCGAGCCGCGGCGCGACCTCGGCATCGTCCGTTTCCGCATCGACGGCGTGCTGCATCAGGTGTACCAGATCCCGATGGCGGTGATGAATGCGATGACCAGCCGGATCAAGCTGCTCGGGCGCATGGACGTGATCGAAAAGCGGCGTCCGCAGGACGGCCGGATCAAGACGCGGACGCCGGCCGGGCAGGAAGTCGAACTGCGCCTGTCGACGCTGCCGACGGCCTTCGGCGAGAAACTGGTGATGCGCATCTTCGACCCCGAGGTGCTGGTCCGCGACCTGCGCTCGCTCGGTTTTTCGAGCGACGACGAGGCGCGCTGGAACCAGATGACGCATACGCCCAACGGCATCATCCTGGTCACCGGGCCAACCGGTTCGGGCAAGACGACGACGTTGTATACGACGCTCAAGCAACTGGCGACACCCGAGGTCAATGTGTGCACCATCGAGGATCCGATCGAGATGGTCGAGTCCTCGTTCAACCAGATGCAGGTCCAGCACAGCATCGACCTCGGTTTTGCCGACGGCGTGCGGGCGCTGATGCGGCAGGATCCGGACATCGTCATGATCGGCGAGATCCGCGATCTGGAAACCGCCGAGATGGCCATCCAAGCGGCGTTGACCGGGCACCTGGTGCTGTCAACGCTGCATACCAACGATGCGCCGTCGGCGATTACCCGCATGCTCGACCTCGGCATGCCGGCCTACCTGATCAACTCGACCATGCTCGGCGTCATGGCGCAGCGCCTGGTCAGGACGCTGTGTCCGCACTGCAAGAAGGCATTGCCGATCAGCGAGGATGAAAAGGTGGCCTGGCGGGCGCTGGTCGCGCCGTGGAAATCGAACGAACCGGTGCAGCTCCATCATGCGGTCGGTTGTCTCGAATGCCGCATGACCGGCTACAGCGGCCGCATCGGCATCTACGAGATCCTGCTGAACTCGCCGGAGATGCGCAAGCTGATCCGGCCCAATGCCGAGATGGCCAGGCTGCGCGACCTGGCCAGCCGTGAGGGCATGCGCCCGCTGCGCATCTCGGGCGCCTTGAAGGTGGCGCAGGGCGTGACCTCGCTCGAAGAAGTGATCAAGGTGGCGCCGCCGGCGGACGAGCATTAGTACGAATAGTGTAGTGCGAACAAAGCTGGCAGGAATCTGTCGGCGGATGGATAATCCGGGCAGGTACCAGCGCCTGGTTTTATGCTGCTAATTCATTTTTTGGGGGGAAAGTCATGGCAGTCGAGTTGTTCAACGATGGCAAGCATATCGTCCACGCCTTTTACGATCTGGTCGACGAGAACATTAGTGGCGCGGTGCAGTGCAACCAGTTTCTGGTGGTCGACAACGGCCACGGCGCGCTGATCGATCCGGGCGGCAACATGACCTATGCCGGGCTGCTGATGGACATGCAGCGCTTTTTCTCGTCCCGTGATCTTGACTACATCTTCGCCTCGCACCCCGACCCGGACATCATCGCCTCGGTGAATAAATGGTTTGTCGCCTCGCACTGCAAGGTGATGATTTCCAGCCTGTGGACGCGCTTCGTCCCCCACTTCACGACCGGCAAGGATGTATCGGCGCGGATCATCGGGATTCCCGACCAGGGCATGCTGATTCCGCTCGGACAGTGCAGGATGGCAGCCCTGCCGGCGCATTTCATGCACGCCGAGGGCAACTTCCAGTTCTACGATCCGGTCGCCAAGATCCTGTTCTCAGGCGACCTTGGCACCTCGCTGGTTTCGCCGGACAAGGCCGCCCAGCCGATTACCGATTTCGACAGCCATGTGCCGTTCATGGAAGGTTTCCACAAGCGTTACATCGTGTCCGGCAAGGTCTGCAAATACTGGGCGAACATGGTGCGCCAGCTCGACATCGAACAGATCGTGCCGCAGCATGGCAACCGTTTCGTCGGCAAGGAAGCGGTCAGCAAGTTCATCAACTGGATCGAGCGCCTCGAGTGCGGTGTCGACCTGATGACGCAGGACAGCTACGCGCTGCCGCGTTGAGTTCGCGGGCAGCGCCCGCCAGAGTAAAGGCCGGCACTGCCGGCCTTTCTGCTTTCTTACGGCCGGTTTTTGCCAATTTTTCGGGGTCGACCGCGCCCATCCCGAAAAGCCTCCTCAGGGCATGCCGACCTGCCGCCGGACCGCTTCCAGGTAGGCGTCGGCATCCATCGCGCCGCCCTGACGCTGGGCGCGCCAGATC
>DATIUN010000247.1:0-6548 GCA_035466795.1 Azonexus sp.
ACCGGTTCCGTAAGCGAAAAACGAGAGTGGCCGTCGTGCAGCAACTGCTGGGTCTAACTGTCGAATGCTGCCTGCCGCAGCATTCCTTGGATTAACCAGCGCCTTCTCGCCCCTAGCTGTAGCGGAAGCGTTGTAGCGTTCCAAGTCATCACGGCGCATATATACCTCGCCTCGAACCTCCAGCACTGTTGGAGGATCCCCCTTGAGCCGTAACGGAATCTGGTTGAGAGTGCGCAGATTTTGAGTCACGTCTTCGCCAGTCTCACCATCGCCACGAGTCGCCCCGAGGACAAAAACGCCATTCTCGTATCGAAGACTGACTGCCAATCCATCAAATTTGAGTTCAGCCACATACTCTACCGGCGGGTCGAACTCGCTTAATTTCAGTCCTTTCCTGACATCTGAATCGAACTTAAAGGCCAACTCTCCCGAGTACCAAATTCGGTTTTTGGGATCATTTTCAGTTTTGATCGAGAGCATCGGAATAGCATGCTTTATCGGCTTGAATTGTTCTGATGGTTCTCCACCAACGCGCAACGTCGGCGAGTCCGCCGTCAGCAGTTCCGGATATTGCCGCTCCAGCCCCTGCAGCTCGCGGAACAGCATGTCGTACTCGGCATCCGGGATGGTCGGTGCGTCAAGTGCGTAATAGGCGTGGTTGTGGCGCTCGATCTCGGCGCGCAGTTCCCGCGCGCGCTCGGCAGCACGTGCCGGCGCGGCCATCAGGAAAACAGGCGCAATGCCTGTGCCGAGCCGGCCGGCAGGCCGAAGCTGGCCATCGTCGCCTGCGGCTTGCCGATGAATTCGCGGCGGATGTGGTCGAGTTGCACGTCGTTCAGCGGCTGCCGGTTGTCATCGACCAGCGTTCCCTGCAGGGTTTCGGCGAAGCGCTTGGCCAGTTCGACCATTTGCTGGAAAACCCGCTCGCCGTGATCGACCCGCGGCACGTCGAGAACGAAGGTCAGGCCGTGCGTCGTCACGTTGCGGATCGACTCCGCCGAGAAACGGGTCGTTTCGAAGTTCTGCAGCGTGAACTGGGTACGTCCGTCATCGTCGCGCCGGATGAAGCTGCCGTCGTCGCCCAGCGTCATTCCCGCGGCCTCGGCCAGCGCGCGAATCTTGGTGCCGGAAAACGGCGTTCCGCGACTGACCAGATTGACCCCGATTTCGAGGTCGACCGCGGCACAAAAGCGGTCGATCTCAGCCGCCTGATCGAGCAGGCGGGTAGCCGGCATGTCAGCGACCGCCAGCAGCTCGTCGGCCAGCGCATGGATCGCCCCGGTGAAGTTCGCCAGATCGGCTTCGGAAACCGGCCCCATGCGATCGACCAGTTGCAGGCCGACGCGCAGGCGGCGCACCGGCGCCTCGCTGTCGGGCGCAATGCGCTCCCACTCGCGATTGCGCTCGTTGAAGGTGACCCAATGCACCGGCTTGCTCACGCGCCGCAACGCGTCGTACTGCGAATGGATGATCTGCGAGGCCGGCACCGGGTCGACCAGTTCCATCGCGACGATGAATTCGAGGCGCGGGTCGAGCAGGCTACCCGGCACCGATCCGGCGGGCAATTCAGGAATCTCATCATCGGCGAGCGGAACGGAGCGTAACGCTGGTTCGCTCGCCGCCGACTCATCTGCCGCCGCCGGTAACCCGTCGGCCAGCACCGGTTCCCGGCGTTCAGCCGGAGCGTCCGGCGCTTCGGCGCGCAATTCCGGCTCGCTGCGCACAGCGGGCGCCACCTTGGCCGGCGCATCGGCCAGCAGGACGTCGTCGTGCTGCGGTTTCAACACCGCTTCCGCCAGCTTGCGGTGGCGGTATTCCTGCCACTTGTTGTAGCCCAGCACGCCGATTACCGCCGTCGCGCCCAGCCCGATCAATCCCATCTGGAGTTCGGTCATTTAAGCCGCATCCCTCATCTTCAAGGCTTCTTCAATATCCACTTCGACCACCCGCGATACGCCGGATTCCTGCATCGTCACACCGACCAGTTGCCCGGCCATTTCCATCGCAATTTTATTATGGGAAATGAATAGGAACTGCGTATTCGCCGACATTTTCTTCACCATGCCACAGAAACGCTCGGTATTGGTATCGTCGAGCGGCGCATCCACCTCGTCGAGCAGGCAGAACGGCGCCGGGTTGAGCTGAAACATCGAGAAGACCAGCGCGATCGCCGTCAGCGCCTTTTCGCCGCCCGACAGCAGGTGGATGGTCGAATTCTTCTTGCCCGGCGGCTGGGCGATGACCTGGACGCCGGCATCGAGGATTTCCTCGCCGGTCATCACCAGCTCGGCCCGGCCACCGCCGAACAGTTCGGGGAAAAGTTGCCCGAAATGGCCGTTGACCGTGTCGAAGGTGCTTTGCAGCAGGTCGCGCGTCTCGCGGTCGATGCGTCGGATGGCATTTTCCAGCGTTTCCATCGCCTCGGTCAGGTCGGCCGCCTGCATGTCGAGGTAGCCCTTGCGCTCGGTCGCCGCTTCCAGCTCCTCGAGCGCCGCCAGGTTGACCGCGCCGAGTTCGGCGATCGCATTGCCGAGCCGGGTGATCTCCCCCTGCAGGCCAGCCGGCCGGGCGTTACCGCCGCCCAACTCCTGCGCCAGTGCCGCTTCATCGGCGCCAGCCTCCAGCAGTTGCTGAGCGAACTGCTCGGTGTTGAGTGCCGCCGCCTGTTCCTTGAGCCTGAGGTCGCCGATCCGCACGCGCAGCGGCTCCAGCCCCTGCTCGATTTTCAGGCGCTGTTCCTCCAGGCCGCGCAGCGCATGCGTCGCCGACTCCAGCGCGGTGCGACAATGTGCCAGCGCATTTTCCCTTTCCTGCCGGATCTCCAACGCAGCCTGCAGACTGTCTTCCATGACGTCGGCCGGCGCCGCCTCGACCTGGACTGCACACTGCGCCTGGTCATTCTCGATGCGGGTCAATTCGCGCTGCGCCATCGCTTGCTGGGCGAAGATGTCCTGCAGCTTGCCTTCGCTCTCGCGCAGCGAGAATTGCGCTTCGCGCAAGGCGCGGTCGAGATCGGCATTGCGCTCACGCTCGGCACGCACGGCACGCTCGGCTTCGTCCAGGCGCGCCTGGGCACCGGCCACCAGCACGCGAATGCGGGACAGGCCGTCGCGTACCTCGGCGATCTTGTCGTCGGCCGCCATGTCGCGTTCGCGCTCGGCTTCCTCTTCCTCGGCCAGCTCGGCGAGCTGTTCCTGCTGACGCGCCCGCTGCTCGCGATCGCGCTCGATGCCCTGCGCCAGTTTCAGCACGTCGAGCTGCACCGCATGAATGCGCTGCTGGCGGTCAGTCACGTACTGGCGGATTTCAGCAATCTCTTCCTGCTTGTCGGCCAGCTGTTCGTCGAACATCAGCGCCTGTTCGCGTAACGCGCCCGCCTGTTCTTCATAGGTGGCGATGCCTTCGCCCAGCGCCTCGATTTCGCGCTGGCGCTCGAGCAGCCCGTGTTCGCCATGGTCCGGAGCAAAAAAAGTGACGCTGGCACGGGTCAGCAGGTCGCCGCCCGCGGTCACCAGCACGGCGCCAGGCAGCAATTCGGCACGGCGGGCCAGCGCGGCATCGAGCGAGTCGGCGGTGTGCACCGAACCCAGCCAGTCGGCCAGCACGGCGGCAATTGCCGGATTGTCGCAGCGCACGCGCTCGCGCAGCGTGCCGCCCCCCTCGCCGATTGCCGGCTCGACCGCCAGCATCACGCTCAGGTGCGCATCGGGCCGGTCGTGCAACCATTCCTCCAACTTGGCCGCGTCATCGCAGGCGATTGCGTTCAGGCGTTCGCGCAATACTGCTTCGACCGCCGGTTCCCAGCCTGCTTCGACGTGAATCTGCTGCCACAGCGGCGGCGCCGCTTGCAGACCGTGCCGGCGCAACCATTCCGGCAGCTTGCCGCTCTCCCGGGCACGCGCCTGCATCTGTTCCAGCGCCGCCCGCCGTGCCTGGCCGGCGGCCAGTTCGCGTTCGAGACGCTGCAATTCACCATGCGCCCGGCTGCGGGTCGCCTCGACTTGCGGCAACTCCTGCTGGAGTTGCTGCAGATGATCCTGATCGCCGGCCAGTTCCTCACGCAACAGGGCGAGTTCTTCTTCCTTTTCGGCCAGGTCCAGCGTGTCCGGCGCGCCCTGCCCGCCGTCCTCGGCACGCAGTCGTTCGCGGCGCTGGCCAATGGCCTGCAGGGCGCGCTGGGCATGCGCCTTATTGGTCAGCTCCACTTCCAGGCGCTGCTCGCCGTTGCTCGTCCGCGCCCGCAGACGTTGCAGTTCTTCCTGCGCCTGGGCATGGCTTTCCTCGACCTGCGGGGCGATATTCATCTGCTGATGCAGGCGCTCCTCGGCCTCAGCCACGCGCAGGCGGGTCAGTTCCTGCAATTCTTCCCATTTTTGCCGGTCGACCGCGAGATTCTCGGCCGTCTGGTGCCAGTGCGCCGCTTCGTCTTCCAGTTGAACCAGGCGCGCTTCGAGCTGGCTGCGCGATTCGCGGCGATGGCGGATCTCGGCCTCCAGCCGCGCCACTTCGGCGTTGGCCGCGTACATCTCGCTCTGTGCCTGATGCAGCGCATCGCCGGCGGCGAAATGCGCCTCGCTGGTTTCCTCGGCGCGCATCTCGGTTTCACGCAGTGCGGCGTTCTGTGCTTCGAGTTCGGTGACGGCGCGTTCGACTTCCAGGGCCACCCGCTGCCGTTCAGCCTCGGCTTCGCGCTTCCGCAGCAGCCACAGAATCTGCTGGCGCTGCACCAGTTGCTCGTTCAGCGCCTGGTAGCGGCGCGCGACTTCGGCCTGCGCCTCCAGCTTTTCCATCTGGCTGCCGAGTTCGAGGCGGATGTCCTCGACCCGGGTCAGGTTTTCGCGCGTGTCCTCCAGGCGGCCATTGGTTTCCTTGCGCCGCTCCTTGTAGCGCGTGACGCCTGCCGCTTCCTCGAGGAAGACGCGGAGGTCGTCCGGCTTCGCCTCGATGATGCGCGAGATCATGCCCTGGCCGATGATGGCGTAGGCGCGCGGCCCGAGACCGGTACCGAGGAAGAGATCGGTGATGTCCTTGCGCCGGACTTTCAGGTTGTTGATGAAGTAATCCGACTGCCCCTGCCGCGTCAGCGTGCGCTTGACCGACAGTTCGGCATATTGCGACCACTGGCCGAGCGCCCGGCCCAACAGGTTCTCGAAAATCAGCTCGACCGAGGCGCGCGACACCGGCTTGCGGTTCGATGAACCGTTGAAAATGACGTCCATCATCGACTCGCCACGCAGTTCGGATGCCTTCGACTCACCCAGCACCCAGCGCACGGCATCCATGATGTTGGATTTGCCGCAGCCATTCGGCCCGACGACGCCGACCAGTTGCCCGGGCACGGCAACGGCGGTCGGATCGACGAAGGACTTGAAACCGGCGAGTTTGAGTTTGGTCAGACGCATGGCGTGACGGCTGAGGCGGGAATGCCCTGCCTTGACGGGGGTCGTATAATACCACCCACCCAATTCTGACGACTCCCAGCATGTCCAGCCAACCGACAAAAACCCTCGAAACCTTCCCGAATCCCGCCGCCGACCGCGACTTTCACATCCACATGCAGATTCCGGAATTCACCTGCCTGTGCCCGAAAACCGGCCAGCCCGACTTCGCGACGCTGGTCCTCGACTACATCCCGGACCAGACCTGCGTCGAACTCAAGAGCCTCAAGCTCTACATCTGGTCCTACCGCAACGAGGGCGCCTTCCACGAAGCCGTCACCAACCGCATTCTCGACGATCTGGTTGCCGCCACGGCGCCGCGCTTCATGCGCCTGACCGCCAGGTTCTACGTGCGCGGCGGCGTCTTCACCAATGTCGTGGCCGAACACCGCAAGGCCGGCTGGCAGCCGCTTCCGCGTGTCGACCTGAGCAGCTTCGACAGTGAGTCCAACACCCGAGGCTGAATGAACGCCGACGATCTTTTCCTCGCCCGCGCCATCGAACTTGCGCTGAAGGGCAGCGAGCTGAACGAAGGCGGGCCGTTCGGGGCGGTTCTCGTGCGCGACGGAAAGATCATCGCTGAAGGCTGGAACCGGGTGGTCGCCACGCACGACCCGACGGCGCACGCCGAGATCATGGCGATCCGTGCCGCCTGCGCCGCGGTCAACAGCTTCCACCTGCCCGAAACCACGCTCTACGCGTCCAGCGAGCCGTGCCCGATGTGTCTTTCCGCCGCCTACTGGGCGCGCATCGAGCGCATCGTCTTCGCCAACAGTCGCGCCGAGGCTGCCGCCATCGGCTTCTGCGACGACGATTTGTACGCCGAGTTGAACCGCCACGTCGCGACGCGCCGCATCGTCATGGAACACCACCCGATGCCGGATTCCCTGCTGCCGCTGCGGCACTGGGCGAACAACCCGGAGCGCACGCCTTACTGAACGACTTTATTGCTTCCGTTACACCACCGATGAACCGATGTGCGGAAGCAGGCTGGCACTGGAGTCTCGCAGGCGCTTGGCCATCAGTTGCAGCAGCAACAGAAGCAGCTTGTTTCCCAAACGCGGTTGCGAGACAAGTATCTCGTTGAGTGCCTTGCGATCGAGCACGGCA
>DATIUN010000248.1:0-5763 GCA_035466795.1 Azonexus sp.
ATAGATCTTCAGGTTGTAGCCATAGACCGGGAAACTCGGCGAACCGAACTTGATCGGGGTCTTTTCCACGCCCGGCAAGGCAGCCAGCATCGGCCAGCCGGTTTCGGTCTGCCAGTAATTGTCGATCACCGGCTTCTGCAGCTCGTTCATGAACCATTCATGCGTCGGCTGATCGAGCGGCTCGCCGGCCATGAAGATGTGCTTTAGCGAGGACAGGTCGTACTTGTGCATGTACGCCGGGTCCTGCTTTTTCAGGACGCGGGCGGCGGTCGGCGCGGAAAACATGACGTTGACCTTGTACTTCTCGACGATCTGCCACCAGATGCCGGGATCGGGACGCAGCGGCGTGCCTTCGTACATCACGGTGGCCATGCCGGCGATCAGCGGGCCGTAGATGATGTAGGAGTGACCGACCACCCAGCCGATATCGGAGGTGGAGAAATAGGTTTCGCCCTCTCCGCCGCAATAGATATGCTTCATCGACGAAGCAAGCGCCACCGCGTAGCCGCCGGTATCGCGCTGGACACCTTTCGGCTTGCCGGTCGTGCCGGAGGTGTACAGGATGTAGGACGGCTCGGAAGACTCCATCCACTCGCACGGCACCTGGGCATCCATGAACTGGGTACGCAGGGTCGCGTAGTCGACATCGCGGCCGGCCACCTTGTTGAAGCCCTTGTCCAGCCCGCGGTCGACCATCAGTACCTTGGCCGGCTTGTACTCTGCCAGTTCGATCGCTTCGTCGAGCAGGTGCTTGTAGGGAACCGCCTTGCCACCACGCATGCCGGCGTCGGAGGAGACGATCAGCACCGGCTTGGCATCGTCGATGCGGGTCGCCAGCGAACCGGAGGCGAATCCGCCAAACACCACCGAATGGATGGCGCCGATCCGGGCCGAGGCCAGGATGGCGAAGCAGGCCTGGGCAATCATCGGCATGTAGATCAGGATGCGGTCGCCGCGCTTGACGCCGAGACTCTTGTAGATGGCCGCCATGCGCTCGACTTCGCGCTGCAGTTCGGCGAAGCTGTAAACCTTCTCCTCATCCGTTTCGGTCGACACGAAGATCAGCGCGCGATCGTTCGGACGCTTGGCTGCATGCCGGTCGACCGCGTTGTGGCAAAGGTTGGTCCTGCCGCCGACGAACCACTTGGCGAACGGCGGGCGGGAGTAATCGCACACCTGGGTGAACGGTTCCTTCCAGTCGATAAGCTGTGCCTGTTCGGTCCAGAACTCGTTCGGACTGTCGATCGAATACTGGTGGAATTCCTTATACGTCGTCATATCACTTCCTCTTATCTGGTTTTCCTGCACGTCAAGAGTATTGCCGGATTATTTTTTCTCGCTTGCCCGGTCATGTAAACGGCGTTCGATATCCGCCATCGGCAGATTCAAAGCCAAATCCTGATTCATCAACCGCAGCAACGGCAACAATTCGATGCCAAGCTGCGCCAGATGCGGGCGAACCACCTCGTTGCGCCGCGCCGCGATTAGTTCAAGCGCTCTGGGCAGCTTGATTTGACGCAACAACGCCTGCCCGCCGTCACCCGAGACAATTCGGTTGCCGCCGGCCTGCATGCCCTCGCGCATCCGCTGCCCCGCCAGTTCCAGAAGCGCCAGCGCCGATTCTTCCGCATCGACCGGAAAACTGGCCACGCCGACACTGACCGTCAGGGAAACCGGTTGCCCCTGGACCGGCACATGCGCTACCTCGACCGCTTCCCGCACGCGCTCGGCGAATGCAGTGAACAGCAGTGGCGACGTCCCCGGCGCGACAATCGAAAATTGTCCGGGGCCAAAATGTCCCAGCGAATCCTCGGTCCTCACCTTGCCGGCGAGCATCTTTGCAAAGCGCGTGCCGACCCGCTCGGCGAGGTCCGGGCCGAGTCGTTCGCGCACCTTGTCGAAGTGATCGAAGCCGAGGACCATGATGCACAGGTCGACGCCGGACCGCGTCGCGTGCGACAGCGCCTGCGCTGCCTGATGCTCGAGATACTTGCGCGAAAAGAGGCCGCTGGATGGATCCTGCACCATGCTCTCGCGCCCGGCCTCCAGATTTTCGCGGGCAGAGACCAGGGCAAGCAGGTTGTTCAGCCGGGTCAGGATCTCGGCGCTACCCGAGCCCTTGGTCACGAAGTCCGAAGCGCCGAGCTGGCGGACGCGCTCGCGTTCCTCTTCGGTTTCCTCGCCGGACACCACGATGAAGGGCATTTCCTGCAGGCGGCGTTGCTTGGACGCGCGTACCCGTTGCAGCAGGCCCGCGCCATCGAGCTTTGGCATCTGCAGATCGGAAATGACGGCCTTTATCGAATGGTCGAGCAACAGTTGCTGCCAGGCAGCTTCGCCATCGCCTTCCTCGCGAACATCGAAGGTTCCCTTGAGGTTTCTGGCAAGCGCCATCCTCACCAGCCGTGAATCATCGACAACCAGAATGCGTACCGGATCCGTCATCTCATTCCCCGCCAATCTCCACGACAACGCGCCCCTTGGCCCGTCCTGCAATATATTCGTCGAAAGTTGCCGGCAATTCGGCAAACCCTATCCTGCGCGACATCGCGGTCAGATGCGGCGGTCGCAGGTCGCTTGCCAGACGTTTCCAGACATCTTGGCGATAAGGCTCCCCTATATACCCCGAATCGATGCCGAGCAGCGAAACGCCGCGCAGGATGAAGGGCGCCACCGTCGTATTGAGGCTCATGCTGGCCGCCAGGCCAATACTCGCGATCGTTCCGCCCTGGGCCATCGTACTGGCGATCCAGGCCAGAACATCACCCCCCAGATTATCCACCGCGCCGGCCCAGCGCGCATTGTCCAGCGGACGAATTTTAGTCAGGTCGAGGTTGCCGCGCAGCATCACTTCGGCAGCCCCGAGGCCGCGCAAGTAATCAGCCTCGCTCTCCTTGCCGGTCAGCGCGACCACATGATAGCCGCGACGGGCCAGGATATCGACGGCCAGACTGCCCACCCCGCCTGTTGCCCCGCTGACGATGACCGGCCCATTGGCCGGCATCAGGCGGTTCTCTTCCATGCGCACCACCGCCAGGGCCGCGGTAAATCCTGCCGTGCCAAGCGCCATGGCATCGTGGAGCGAAAGCGCGTCGGGGAGCGGCACGACCCAGTCGCCGGGCACCCGCGCGATCTCCGCATAGCCACCATGGTGTGCAACGCCGATGTCGAAACTGGTCGCGATAACCGGGTCACCTGCCTTGAAACGCGGATCGGTACTCTCGATGACAGTTCCGGAAAGGTCGATGCCGCCGACACAGGGAAAGCGGCGAATGATCTTTCCGGCGCCGGTCGCCGCCAGGGCGTCCTTGTAATTGACGCTCGAATAAGCAACGCGGATGGTCACCGAGCCCGGATCAAGCCGGGCCGGATCCAGCATCGTGAAGCCGCTGGAAACCTTACCGTCAATTTGCTCGATCAGCAGTGCCTTGAAAGGTTGCATCGCGTTCCTGATTCTTGGGAAGCAAAATTGTATTCATAATTATAGCGATTGAACATAGCCGAGCTCGCCCTCAGACCTGATTTTCGCAGATGCCGACGATTTTTGCTCTTGCACGATTTTCGCCGACTCTTTACAGGGAGACTGTTTTCACTTACATTCCGCCGCTATGCGAAAAATCCTGCCCACAATCCTCCTTGCCGCGGCCTTGACGTCCGTCGGCTTTCAGGCAGCAGCCACCGAGCAGGTCCGCAAGACCGAAGAGACCCAGTCCTTTTTCGACCGCTACACGAATGCCGCTCAGGATGTCATTCTGCACAGCCTGAAATTGGTCGGTGTCCGTTACCGTTTCGGCGGCAACAGCGAAGACAGCGGCCTTGATTGCAGCGGATTTGTCCGTCTGGTGTTCAAGGACAGTGTGGGTGAGCAACTGCCGCGCACTTCGGTCGAAATGAGCCAGGTTGGCCAGCGGATCGACACCAGCCAGCTCAAGGCGGGCGATCTGGTGTTCTTCAACACCATGCGCCGTGCCTTCTCGCACGTCGGCATCTACCTTGGCGACAACCATTTCCTGCATGCCCCGCGCACCGGCGCCGAAGTCCGTGTCGAGAGCATGGAAGACAGTTACTGGATCAAGCGCTACAACGGCGCCCGACGGATCATCGACGGAAACTGAACGAGGCAGGCGGCGATTTAGCCGCTTTTTTTCGCCTTGTTTCAATAACAATTCTCATTTACTTCGCAAAAGTCAATCGCTACAATGCAAACCTTTCTCATTCACTGGATGGAGTTGCAGCATGAAGTCGATTGCCCGCCTGATCGCCACCGCCCTCGCCTCACTGGCACTTTCGGCCCACGCCGACGAGAGGGCGCTGAACCTGTACTCGGCCCGTCACTATCAGACCGATGAAGCGCTATACGCCAACTTCACGAAACAGACCGGCATCAAGATCAACCGCATCGAAGGCAAGGAAGACGAACTGCTCGAGCGCATCAGGAACGAAGGAAGCAACAGCCCGGCCGACATCTTCCTGACCGTCGACGCCGCGCGCCTGGCCAAGGCGCATGAACTGGGCTTGTTCGCGCCGGTTACCTCGAAGATTCTGGATTCGCGGATTCCGGCTCATCTGCGGACCGATGACTGGTTCGCCTTCTCGAAGCGCGCGCGAGTCATCGTGTACAACAAGGCCGGCGTCAAGGAGGAAGAGGTCCGTACCTACGACGATCTCGCCAACCCGCGGCTCAAGGGCAAGCTGTGTTCGCGTTCCGGCTCACACCCCTACAACCTGTCGCTGATGGCTTCGGTCATCGCCCACGAAGGCGAAGCCAAGGCCGAAGCCTGGGCGCGTGGCATGGTGGCCAATTTCGCGCGCGCCCCGAAGGGCGGCGACACCGACCAGATCAAGGCGGTCGCCGCCGGCGAATGCGGCGTCGCATTGTCCAATACCTACTACGTCGCCCGCCTGATGCGGTCGACCAAGCCGGAAGACGTAAAAGTAATGGAGAAGGTCGGCGTCGTCTGGCCCAATCAGGCGACCACCGGCACCCACATCAACGTTTCCGGCGGCGGCATGCTGAAGACCGCGCCACACAAGGACAGTGCCGTCAAGTTTCTGGAATACCTTGCTTCCGATGATGCACAGCGCTATTTCGCCGACGGCAACAACGAATGGCCGGTCGTCGACAGCGTCAAGGTAAGCAATCCGGCGCTGGAAGCGCTGGGCAAGTTCAAGGCCGACAACCTGCCGATCGCCAAACTGGCGATGTACCAGGTCAAGGCGCAGATGATTTTCGATCGCGCCGGCTTCAAGTAAGCACACCAGTCAGCGCCAGCACCCCGCTGCGGCGGGGTGTTTTCATTGGCGCGCCCGCGAGACCTGACGCGACAGCGCGATCAGCGGCAGCAGGCCGACCGCCACGATGGCCAGCGACGCCGTCGAGGCCTCGGCCAGCCGTTCGTCGGAGGCCAGGGTATAGACCTGCGTCGCCAGCGTGTCGAAATTGAACGGGCGCATGACCAGCGTTGCCGGCAACTCCTTCATGACGTCGACGAAGACCAGCAGGCCGGCGGTCAGCAGGCTGCCGCGCAGCAACGGCGCATGCACCCGGCGCAGCGTGGCACCCTGCCCGAGACCGAGGCAGCGCGCCGCGTCGTCCATGTTCGGCGTGATCTTGGCCAGGCTCGACTCGACGGTGTGCAGCGCCACTGCCAGAAAGCGCACCAGATAGGCATAGACCAGCGCAGCGATGCCGCCGGTCAGCAACAGGCCGGGGTTAGTGCCGAACCAATGCTCCCACTGGCCGGCCAGCCAGTTGTCGAGGCG
>DATIUN010000249.1:0-3271 GCA_035466795.1 Azonexus sp.
GTTCGTGGTGGCTGGGAGTGGCCTTCTTGCCGCGGAAGACGCTGGAGATGAGTTTGCGGATCACGTAGTGTCGTTCAGAGAGCGCGTTCAGCGCTGCGGAAAAGGCCGAATTCTACCGCAAAGTAATGATTTTCCAGCCCATTTCGCTACTGTGCCGGTGCAGCGTCGGGTCCGGGTCGACGGCCACCGGCGTCGTGACCTTGCCCATCAGCGGCAGGTCGTTGTGCGAGTCGCTGTAGAAAAAGCTTTCGGCGAAGCTGCCCCACCACAGGCCGAGTGACTCGAGCCAGCTCTCGACGCGTTCGATTTTGCCGTCGCGGAACGAAGGCGTACCGCGCGGGCTGCCGGAAAATGCCCCGTTTTCGACGTCGACCGCAGCAACCGTGCCGATCAGGTGCGGAATGCCGAATTCGTTGACGATCGGCCGGGTGACGAAGCTGTTGGTGGCGGTGACGACGGCGCACAGATCGCCGTTGGCCAGGTGCTGGCGCACCAGTTGGCGGGCCTTGTCGCCGATCAGCGGGTGGATGTGGCGATCCATGTACTCGCGGTGCCAGGCGTCCAGCTCGGTGCGCGGGTGACGGGTCAGCGGGGCGAGCTGGAAGGCCAGAAATTCGTTGATGTCGAGGGTTCCGTCCTTGTACTGGTCGTAGAAGGCGATGTTCTTCGCTTCCTGGATTTCGCGGTCGACGACGCCCTTGGTGATCAGGAATTGCGCCCACTCGAAATCGGAGTCGCCGGCAATGAGGGTGTTGTCAAGGTCGAAGAGAGCAAGGTTCATTTGTGGTTCATCCGGGTGTTGTAGCTACGGCCGCACTGCGTGCTTAACCTGCTACGCAGGTTAGCTTGCGCTGCAACGGGCCGCTACGCGGCGCGTTGTCGAGGTCAAAGAGGGCAAGGTTCATTTGGCAAAGTCCAGCGGCAGGGTTTCGGCGAGCAGTTCGCGCAGCAAGGGCAGCGTGACGGCGCGCTTGTGTTCGAGGGTGTAGCGGTCGAGGGCGACGATGAAGGCGGACAGCGTGCGCATGTCACGCGGGGCGTGGCGCATCAGGTAATCGATGCTCTCGGGCGTCAGCTTGAGGGCGCGTTCCCTCGCCTGGGCGGCGAGGGCGGCGGCTTTTTCGGCATCGCTGAGTGGCTGCAGGCGGTAGATCAGCCCGGAACCGAGGCGGGTGCGCAGGTCTTCGCGCAGCGCGAGGTGGGCCGGCGGCCGGTCGGCGGCGGTCAACAGCATGCCGGCGGCCATTTTCAGCCGGTTGAAATGGTTGAAGAGGGCGATCTGGCCCGTTTCGTCCAGCACCTCGACGTGATCGACGGCCAGTTGTCCGGCCTCGGGCGCGGTCGCCAGTGCCGGGTCGCGCGCCGCATCGACATAGGCGAAACCGCTGGCCAGCAACAGGTGCGATCGTCCCGACCCGGCTTCTCCCCACAGGCAGAAGGAAGTCTCGGCGCGCGCGCCCGCCAGCCAGCCGGTCAGCGCGGCGACGGTTTCCGCATTGCCGCCGGCGACGAAGTTGTCCAGCGTCGGCGGGCTTTCCGGCAGCAAGTCGAGGGTCAGTTGGCGCATGGCTTTGAGGCAGGGTGTGGGGGCGATTTTAACATCCGGCATGGCGTCGCCGGTTTTTGCAACGATCATTCCCTTGGCGGCTGAATGGTCAGGTGCATTCGCTTGCTGCCATTTGCCGGGGCATCAAGCACCTCGACCCTATAATTCCTGGTGCCCTGGCTGGATCGATAGACGTGATATAGCTGTGTTACCAGCTGGACGTAATCGCGTGTTTCCGGATAGGGTGGAATCTTGTTGTTGTGCTGCTGGACCGCGCCTTCACCAGCATTGTAGGAAGCGAGTACCAGACTCGGCTGCCTGGGAAACAGCTTGAACAGGTCGGCAAGGTAACGTGCCCCGAGACGAATATTGGTTTTCGGGTCGCGCAGCTTCTGTTCCAGGGATTTGTACTTGTCGCCAAGCAGGCCATAGCGTTCCGCGGTCAATGGCATCACCTGCATGAGGCCGATTGCGCCTTTGGCTGAGACCGCGTTTGGATCGAAGCCGGATTCCGCTGCCATGACCGCCTTGAGCAAGGCGAGGTCGACCGCATAGTCGGTGCTGGCGCGTTTCAGCAGCGGCTCGTAGGTTTTCAGGTTTGGATGCTGGATCAGGCGATTTGATAGCTGCCGGTTTCCGCGTTTCGCGGAATCCAGGTCCAGTGATCCGAACTGGTTCCCCCGTGCCAGCAACTGATAGCGCGCATCCAGTTTCTCGGCTGAAAAATGCGATACGCCCTGTTCATCGACATAGCCATAAATATCCGCACGGCTGCCTGCCGAAACCAGGCCCAGGAGAAGCGCAAGGAAAAATCTGGAATGTCGCATCCGACCTTGTGAGAAGGAATCGGGAAAACGGAGCGGGTGTTGAGCACGCCCGGGCCGAAAACTCTATACCCAAAAGCTGTTTTGAACCACCCCGACAAAAGTGAATCAACGAACCGGTGCTGAAGGGGGCGTCAATCTCGTGCTGAATTGCCGGGCGGCGGGATCGAGGGCGTCAATGCCACCGGCTTGCGGTAAAATTCGACCTCTTTCCATCGTCGACCGCAACAGCCAGCCGCCATGACCCAGAACACTTCCCTTTCCTACCGTGATGCCGGCGTCGATATCGATGCCGGCGACGCCCTCGTCGAGCGCATCAAGCCGCTGGCCAAAAAGACCCTGCGCGACGGCGTGCTCGGCGGCATCGGCGGTTTCGGTGCGCTGTTCGAAGTGCCCAAGCGCTACCAGGAGCCGGTGCTGGTGTCCGGTACCGACGGCGTCGGCACCAAGCTGCGTCTGGCGTTCGAACTGAACCGCCACGACACCGTCGGCCAGGATCTGGTCGCCATGAGCGTCAATGACATTCTGGTGCTCGGCGCCGAATCGCTGTTCTTCCTCGATTATTTCGCCTGCGGCAAGCTCGATGTCGATACCGCTGCTCCAGCCCTGGCGGCACCTCGCCGGCGGGCACGAGACGAATTGACGCAAAACTCTGTGCTCTCGATCCGCGACCCCGTCCACGGCTTCATCCGCGCCGACGCGCTGGAGACCGCGCTGATCAACAGCCGGCCCGTGCAGCGGCTGCGCTTCGTCCACCAGCTCGGCTTCACCTTCCTGGTCTTCCCCGGCGCCGAGCACAGCCGCTTCAGCCACGTGGTGGGAGCGATGCACCTGGCCGGCCGCCTCTACGACGCGCTGTGCTCGAAGGCCGAGGGCCTGCTGCCGCCGGGACCCCACAGCC
>DATIUN010000250.1:0-2355 GCA_035466795.1 Azonexus sp.
CTTTAATTAGATTTGGCTCAAGTTTAACGCGCAGCGTTTTCGGGCGCACGCAAAAGTTGGGTCAATTCCCGAACGGCAGCTGCTTCAGTCGTCACTGTGATCGTCGGACCGCCTTCTACGGCAAGATAATGAATTCCGGGCGTTGCCCGACGAATTCAAGCCGTGGATAAAGGGCCTCGGTGACAAAAACCCGGTTGTCGCGGTCGACGCGTAAAACGAGGCCGATTTCCATTTGTTTAGCCATCGCGCGCCAGGCGTCGGTCCCGGCGATGAATATTGGTTTGGAGGCGGCGTCGGAACGCGTGCCGGCCTTCGCTCCACCTGGAATCAGCACCGTGACGGCCTGCGTGTGGTCGGCCGGGTAGCCGCTGCGCGGGTCGAGCAGGTGGGCGTAGCGCTTGCCGTCGACTTCGAAGAAGCGCTGGTAATCGCCCGAGGTGCCGACTGCTTCGCCGTCCTCGAGGGCAACCGTGGCCATTGGCCCGGGCTGGCGCGGGTGCTGGATGCCGACCCGCCACTTGCGGCCTTCCTTGCTGCCGAGCGCCATCACGTTGCCGCCGATGTTGATCAGCGCGTTGTGGATGCCTTGCTCGCGCAGGATGGCGGCGGCGCGGTCGAGCGCGACGCCTTTCAGGTAGCCGCCGAAGTCGAGCGCGACGTGGCGGTTGCTGCTGGTGATGGTGTTGCCGGCAATCTTGAGGTTGGCGATGGACGGCTTGTTGGCGAGCCAGGCGGCGATATCGGCAGCGGGCGGCACCTCGGCCTTGAACTCGTCGGCCTGGAAGCCCCAAAGCCTGATCAGCTGGCCGATGCCGGGGTCGAACAGGTAGTCGCCCTGCCGGCTCAGGTCCTGCGCCTCGCTGATGAACCCGGCCAGTTCCGGCGACACCTGTTGCGGTCGACCCTGCGCAATGGCCAGATTCAGATCGCTCAATTCGGAGGGCTGCCAGGCGTGGTAAGCGCGGTGCATGCGGTCGAATTCACGCAACACCGAGGCAATGGCCTGCCTGCCCTGGGCCGGATCGGCGCTGACGACCAGCACCTCGACCCGCGTGCCGAAGACGAAGGCCTGTTGTTCCTGCACCGGTGTGCGACCGCAGGCTGCAAGGAGCAGCAGGCAGGCAAGGATCAGGAAATGGCGCATTCCCGCTCGATGGCTGCGATGAAGGTGGCCGCGGAATCGAAACCCGTCTGCTGGCGGATCTCGACCATGCAGGTCGGGCTGGTGACGTTGATTTCGGTGAGATGGTCGCCGATGACGTCGATGCCGACCAGCAGCAGTCCGCGCGCGAACAGGATGGGACCCAGCGTCTCGGCAATCTCGCGGTCGCGCGGTGACAGTTCCTGCGCGACGCCGCTGCCGCCGGCTGCCAGGTTGCCACGCGTTTCCCCGGCCTTGGGGATTCGCGCCAGACAATACGGTACTGGCTGCCCGGCTATGAGCAGGATGCGTTTGTCGCCGGCAGCAATTTCCGGGACAAAGCGCTGGGCCATGATGGTTCTGCGGCCTTCGCGGGTCAGCGTCTCGATGATGACATTGCGGTTCGGGTCATCGTGGCGGACCCGGAAAATCTGGCTGCCGCCCATACCGTCGAGCGGCTTGAGGATGGTGTCGGGGTGTTCGTCGATGAATTGCTGCAATTGCGCCGCATCGCGGGTGATCAGCGTGGCGGGGGTGAACTGCGGAAATTCGCAGATCGCCACCTTTTCCGAATGGTCGCGTAGCGCCCGCGGCCGGTTGAAGACGCGCACGCCGGAGGCTTCGGCGCGTTCGAGCAGCCAGGTCGCGGTCAGGTATTCGAAATCGAAGGGCGGGTCCTTGCGCATGATGACCGCGTCGAAATCCGTCAGCGATTGCCATTGGCGAACACCGGCGCGGTACCAGTCATCGTCGTCCGGTCGCAATTGAAGCGTCGTCGCCGTGGCGTATACACCGCCGACGTTCCATGTTTCAGGTCGCCGCCAGCCGAGCGTCGCGCAGTCGATGGCGAAGACCTGATGGCCCCGGGCTTCGGCGGCGCGCATCATGGCGACCGATGAATCCTTCCCGGCCTTCAGTTCGGTCAAGGGATCGACGACAAAACCGAGCTTTAGCGGCTGGCTGCCGCTTGCCGGGAGGTCACGTGTCACGGCTTCCTTGCTCGACATTGACCTCGGGAGATGTGCGTTCCAGTTCGAGCGCGGCGGCCAGGCAGGCGAGACGACCGACGACACCGTAGGCGTAGAAACGGTTGGGCGGCGAATCCGGGTTGGCGGATGCGTAATCCGGCAGGTTGCAGCCGGTTTCGAAGGCCAGCGGCTCGAAGTGCATGCCCGGGGCGTTCAGGTTCTCGTCCTTGCCGCGTCCGGTATGGA
>DATIUN010000251.1:0-22907 GCA_035466795.1 Azonexus sp.
ACATGGTCGGTGGCCACGCGCCGCAGGTCATCGAGCAGGGCATGAGCGAACTGCTCTACCGCTTCGAATTCCCCGAGCGGCCGGGCGCGCTGATGAACTTCCTGACCCAGATGAGCGCCGGCTGGAACATCAGCCTGTTCCACTACCGTAACCATGGCGCCGACTACGGCCGCGTGCTGGTCGGCATGCAGGTGCCGCCGGGCGAAATGGGGCAGTTCCGGGAGTTCCTCACGAACCTTGGCTACGCCCACTGGGACGAGAGCGGCAACCCGGCCTACAAACTGTTTCTCGGCTAGCGGGGTTGACATGAAAATCGTCAGCAACGTCGCCGGACCGGCAGGCATCCTGTCCGCCGCCTTGTGGCAGCTTCACGCAGCTTGAGCATCTTCGACCAACCCGTCGAGCGGCGCGGCTCCGACTCCATCAAGTGGGGCAAGTACACCGGTCGCGACGTCCTGCCGCTGTGGGTGGCGGACATGGATTTTGCTGCACCGCCGGCAGTCGTCGACGCCTTGCAGCAGCGCATCGCGCACGGCGTCTTCGGCTACGGCCGTCCGGGGCCGGCGCTCACGGCGTCAGTCCTGGCTCACCTTGAAAGCGAATACGGATGGGCCATCGAGCCGGAATGGATCGTCTGGCTGCCGGGGCTGGTCACTGGCCTCAACGTCGCCTGCCGTACCGTCGATGGCGAAGTGCTGACGGCGACGCCGATCTACCCGCCCTTCCTTTCCGCGCCCCGCTTTTCGGGCAGAAAACTGAACCGCGTCGACCTTGCATGCTGCGACGGCCGCTGGCAGTGGGACAAAATCACCCTGCAAAACGCGTCGACCGCAGCAACCCGGCTGTTCCTGCTGTGCCACCCGCACAACCCGGTCGGGCGCTGCTGGAACGAGGACGAACTGCGCGACCTCGCCGCCTTCGCCGAACAAAACAATCTGATCGTCTGCTCCGACGAAATTCACTGCGGCCTCGTTCTCGACGCCGACAAGCGCCACATCCCGTTCGCCAGCCTGTCGCCGGATGCCGCCCGGCGCAGCATCACGCTGATGGCGCCGTCGAAAACCTACAACATTCCCGGCCTCGGTTGCGCCTTCGCGGTGATTCCCGATGCGGTGTTGCGCCGCAGCTTCCTGCGCGCCATGGACGGTATCGTGCCGCACGTGAATGTGCTCGGCCTCGCCGCCTGTGAAGCGGCTTACCGTGATTGTGGCGACTGGCACCGCGAACTGATTGCCTATCTGGTTGGCAACCGCGACCGGCTGGCTGCTGCGGTCAACGGCGAAAAAGGGGCAAGAATGAGCCATGTCGAGGCCACCTATCTGGCCTGGATCGACGTTCGCGATTTGGGTCTGGCCAATCCGGCCGCCCATTTCGAAGTGCATGGCCTCGGCCTGTCGGATGGTGCCGATTTCGGCGCACCCGGCTGGCTGCGCCTCAACTTCGGCTGTACCCGCGCGACGCTCGAAGAAGCGCTTGGGCGCTTCGCGGCCGGCTGCCGGGCGGCATGAGTTCCTATACGCTGACGGTTCTCGCGTTGGCGCTTGCGCTGATTGCGCAAGCGGTCGCCGCCGGACTGGCAACTGAAGGCTTTCTGCACAAGGGCCGTCCTTCCTTGGCGCGACGCGCCTGGCTGGCGCTGGCGAGCGGTTCGCTGCTCCTTGCCTTGCACCATGGTTATGCGCTCGAACTGGCTTTGAGCACCGGTCTCCACGACCCGCGTCAGGGGGCTCTCGCCGCCATCGCGTCGCTGCTCTTGGCGCTCGCGGTGTACGGACTCAGGCGGTCGGCCTGAATGCCCCGTTCTCCGTAATGATCCAGTCCAGCCGTTGGTCGTGCGCTTCGGGCCGGATGCTGGCGACCCGATTGATCTCGAAACCGACACCTACCGCCAGCGGGCGCGGGGAGAGCGCGGCCAGCGTGCGGTCAAAATAGCCGCCGCCGTAGCCGAGGCGATAACCCGCGCCGTCGAAGCCGTTGAGCGGCAGCAGGATCAGGTCGGGTGTCAGCCACTCGCCGGCGCTCGGCGTCGGGATGCCGTAGCGATCGGCTTCGAGGCGGCTGTCCGGCGACCACTCGCGAAAACGCAGGGCTTCGCTCTCGGCAACGACGACCGGCAGCGCGGCGCGGACATCGGCGCTTCTCCAGCTTGCCAGCAGCGGGCGCACATCCGGCTCGTGCTTGATCGGCCAGCAGAAAGCCGCGACCCGGGGTTTGGGCAGTGTCGCCAGCGCATGGGCCACGATGCGCGCCGAGAGCGCTTCGTGTTCGGCGCCCGCCAAGGCCGCCCGCCGACTCGCCATAGCCTGCCGCAATGCCCGTCGCCAGGCCGTGTTATCCTCGTCATGACTATTCATATTTGAAATCTAGCATGAAGTTTCCCGCCATCCTCCTTGGTATTCTTGTTTCATTGCCCCTTTTCGCGCAGGAAAGCCGCGACAGCACCTATCTTGCGGCCCGCGATGCCTTTCGCGCCGGGGATCGCGTCAAGCTGGGGCGGGCCGCCGAGCAGCTCGGCAATCACGAACTCGCGCCTTACGTCGAGAATTACCAGTTGCGTATCAACATGCCCCAGGGCGACAGCGCGGCCATGCGCGCCTTCCTTGAGCGCTACGAGCGCACCTACGTCGCCGAAAAACTGCGCGCCGACTGGATTCGCTGGCTGGGCAAGGGTGGCAACTGGGCCGAAATCGATGTTGAATACCCGAAGCTGATCGCCCCTGAGCCCGATGTGACCTGTTACTACCAGCAGGCGAAGCTGGCAGGCAATGACAAGACAGCGCTCGACGATGCACAGAAGCTTTGGCTGACCATGCTCGAACCGCCGGAAGCCTGTCGGGCGGTGCTCGACCTACTGGTCCGCGACAATCGTCTGACGACCGACGATGTCTGGGCGCGGACCCGTCGCCAGTTCGAGGCCAATCGCCCGGGTCCGGCCCGGCTTACGCTGGCTGCATTGCCGGCCAGCCAGGCCGTCGATGCAAAGGCGCTCGACAAGGTGATCGACAGTCCGATGGCTTATCTGGCCAAGCAGCCGGCCGGCTGGAGCAGCAGCCGAAGCGGTCGCGAACTGACGGCGCTGGCGATCCAGCGCATCGCTGCCAACGATCCGCGCGCCGCGGCCGCCGAGCTGGAAAAGCTGCAAGGGCGCATGCAGGATTCCGAGCGGCAGTGGGCATGGAGCCAGCTCGGGCTGCAGGCCGCCAAACGCCACTACAGCGAGGCGCTCGACTGGTATGCGCTGGGCGGAGAAACACCGCTTTCCGACGAGGGCACCCAGTGGAAGGTGCGCGCCGCGCTGCGCGCCCACGACTGGGGCGTGGTCCTGGCGACCATCAATGCCATGCCGCCGTCCCTGGCCGCGCAACCGGAATGGGTCTATTGGCTGGGCCGCGCCTACAAGGCGGGCGGTCTGACTAGCCAGGCCGAAGCGCAGTTCGAGAAGGTCGCCGGCCAGCACAATTTCTATGGCAACCTGGCCGACGAGGAACTTGGACGCAAGATCCTGACTCCCCCGAAAGCCGCGGCCGTGACCGCCGAGGAACAGAAGGCGGCGCGCGACAATCCGGCAATTCGTCGCGCCATGGCCTTTTTCCGGCTCAACATGCGAACCGAGGCGGTGCGCGAATGGAACTGGTCATTGCGCGGCATGGACGACCGCGAGCTGCTGGCGGCGGCCGATCTGGCGAAACGCAACCAGATCTGGGATCGCGCCATCAACACTGCCGACCGGACGAAGAGCGAGCACGATTTCACGCTGCGTTTTCTCGCGCCGTATGGCGAGCAAGTGCGCCCGGCCGCCCAGAACCAGTCGCTCGACGATGCCTGGGTCTATGGCCTGATGCGCCAGGAAAGCCGTTTCATCACCAGCGCCAAGTCGAATGTCGGCGCCTCCGGCCTGATGCAGTTGATGCCGGCGACCGCCAAGTGGGTGGCCAGGAAGATCGGCCTCAAGGACTATAACCACGGACGCGTGACCGACACCGAGATCAACGTGCTGCTCGGCACCAGCTACATGCGGTTGGTCATGGAGAACCTCGACAACCATCCGGTGCTGACCTCGGCAGCCTACAACGCCGGCCCCGGCCGCGCCAGGAAATGGCGCGCCGACCAGCCGCTGGAAGGCGCGATCTACGCCGAAACCATTCCGTTCAATGAAACCCGTGATTACGTCAAGAAGGTCATGAGCAACTCCGTTTATTACTCGATGCAGTTTACCGGCCGCCCGGACTCCCTGAAGGCCCGTTTGGGGGTGATCGGCGGACGCACCGAGGAGGCGCCCAAGGACGTCGATCTGCCGTAAAATCCGCGTTTTGCGACGCGAAGAACAACGATGCCCATTCCGCTCGGTAACGAAATCCTGCAAGTTCCGGATGATGCCTGGGATATCCTGCGCGACTGCCGGGTATTCTTCCTCAAGCAGCTCGTCCGCCTGCTGCAGGAGGCGGAACGGTTACAGGAAGAGCCTTTGCGCGCCTTCGTCAAGGGCGCGGGTGCGTATTACGACGACATCGTGTCGACGGAAAAGCGCAGTCGCTTCGATCAGCTCGGGAGCCTCACCGCATCGCGGATATCGCTTCTCGGCGAAGATGACCTTGAGCTCGATATCCGCCTCAGCAGTTTCGTGTCGCAGTTGCTTGAGGCAAACAGCAACGCACTATGGCATGTCTATCTGCGTTTCGTGACGCTGCTTGGCCGCCCCGACCTTTCGCCGAGCGACAATCCGGTCGGCCCCAAGGCGGTTGCGATGGGTCTGGTGGCCTTGTGCAAAGTCCTTGGCGATGACCATGACCGGGCGCTGGACCGGATTGCCCGCCTGGAAGACCATTTTGGCGAGTTTTTGCCCGCGCTCTATCTGGCGCTCAATGACTTTCTGGTCGGCCGCAAGGTGTCGGCCGCCCAGCCGACGATAGTCACCGCCCCCGATGTCGGCGAACACGCGGCTGCTTCCGGTGCGGCCGGTGGCATGCCGGCCCTCGACGCGGCGGCGGCGCTGCAGAAGAGTCTGCTCGGCCAGCAGTTGCCCGGTCGGCAGGTGGCTGCTCAGGCAGCATGGAGCGGCGGCGCTGCGGCATCGCTGGTGACCCAGGTGATGTTCGGCCGCCTGTTGGCCCGGCTCGATGACCTCGAGCGCGCCGGGCACCTTTCGCCCGAACAAGCGACCGCAGCGCCCCGCCCGCTGAACGCGGCCGAACTGGGTGTGCCATCCGGCGCACCCGAAGCGGCGGCCATCGATGCGCTGGCGATGATCTTCGAGGCAATTTTCGAATCGCCAGAGCTGCCCGATGCGGTCAAGTCGGCGCTGGCCAGCCTCCAGATTCCGACGCTCAAGGCGGCAATGCTCGATTCGAGCTTCTTCACCGCAGATGCACATCCGGCCCGCCAGTTGCTGGACAAGATGGCGCGTGCCGCAGTCGGGTTGCCGTTCGATGTTTCGTCCCGCCATCCGCTTTGCGCGAGCATCCAGCAGATCGCTTCGCGCGTCCGTGCGGAGTTCGTGAACGACACCCAGGTTTTCCTGAACCACGTTGCCGAACTCGACAAGCTGATCGCCGAGCGCGATACGGCGACGGCACAGGTCGCGGCGGCCTACCGCCCGCTGCTGCAGCGTCTGGAAAAGAGCGATCTGGCGGAATCGCGCAGCCGCGAGGCAATCGATCAGGCATGCATGAACCCCAATATTCCCGCTGATATCGCCCGCTTCCTGCACCAGCACTGGCAGCGGGTTCTGCGCCAGGTCTGGCTGGAACACGGGGATGAAAGTCCGGAATGGCGGGAAAACACACTGGTTATCGACAATCTGTTGTGGAGCATCCGGCCAAAAGTCGAACTGGAAGAGCGCAAGCAGCTTGCCGCTGTGCTGCCGCGGATGCTGCAGACACTGTCCCTGGGGATGCAGCGGATTGCCTTGCCCGAAGCGGCGCGTGGCGAATTCCTCGACACCTGCTTTGCGCTGCAGACGGCGGCGATGCGCGGCGCCACCGCGCCCGCTCCAGCTGCCGGTGAATCGCCGGAGACGCTTGCCACGCCGCAGGCCGCCAGCGTGGTGCCGGTGTCCAGCGAACTGCGGATCGGTACGCAATTGCTCAGGATATTCGACCTTGCCGGCTCGCGAATGACCGGGCGCTACCGGCAGGCGCTGGTCCGCACCGGCGACTGGGTGGCGTTCCGGATGGCTGACGACCAGCCCTTGTGCGGGCGCGTCTGCAGCATCAGCAAGGACAGCGGAAAACTGCTGCTTGCCAATCCGGACTGGGACTTTGCCGTGCTGCTGCATCCGGCGATCATGGAAAGCCAGGTCAGGGAAGGCAAGGCCGGCGTCAGTTCGCGGTTTTCCCTGTTCAATGCGGCAGCCGAACAGGCTTTGCGCCGAACGCCAGAAGCCGGGGAAGTCCGCCCGGGTTGAGCAATTTGCCTTAAAATCACCCCTTCAAAATATAAATTCCGGGGCTTCAGATGGATATCAGGAAGGTATTGCTGCTCGGCGGTAGCGGTTACGTCGGTACCTACATCGTCAATCGCTTGTCGCAGCGCGGCATCGAGGTGACCGTTCCGACGCGGCGCCGCGAGCGCACCAAGGCGCTGATCATTCAGCCCAACGTCGTGATGCCGGAAGTCAATATCAATTCGGAAGAAGCGCTGGTTTCGCTGATGCAGGGTCAGGATGCGGTCATCAACCTGGTCGGCATCCTGCACAGTCGCGATGTCGTGTTGCCCTACAGCAAGGATTTTGCCGAGGCGCACGTCGAGTTGCCGAAGAAGATCATCGCCGCTTGCAGGAAAACCGGCGTCCGCCGTCTGGTCCATATGAGCGCCCTCGGCGCCGACCCCAAGGGGCCGTCCGAGTATCTTTGCTCAAAGGGCGACGGCGAGGCGATTGTGATGGCTGCCCAGGGCGACCTCGAGGTGACCGTTTTCCGGCCCTCGGTCATCTTCGGCCTTGGCGATTCCTTCCTGAACATGTTTGCCGACGTTCTGCGCAAGCTGCCGTTCTTCCCGCTCGGTTTCGGGAATGCCCGTTTCCAGCCGGTCTGGGCGGCGGATGTCGCCGATGCTTTTGTCGACAGCCTGGGTGATGCCGCAACTTTCGGTCAGGCCTACGATCTTGTCGGGCCCAAGGTTTACACGTTGCGCGAACTGGTCGATTACACCGCGCGGCTGGTCGGCAGCCATGCCAGGGTGTTTGCCTTGCCCGAGGGGCTGGCCTACCTGCAGGCCGGCCTGATGTGGCTGGCGCCGAAGCCGCTGATGTCCCCCGACAACCTGCGCTCGATGCAGGTCGACAATGTCTGCGACAGCAACTGCCGGTTGCCCGCGCACTGGAAGCCGACTGCGCTGGAAGCAGTCGCGCCGACCTACATCGCCCACAACACGCCCAAGGGCAAACTCGACGGCTTTCGTTACCGGGCCGGAAGATAAGCTTCCAGTCCGCTGATGAAAATCTACGTCGTCGGCGGCGCGGTACGCGATGAACTGCTCGGGCGGGCGAATGCCGACCGCGATTACGTGGTCGTCGGCGCCAGTCCACAAGCCATGCTGGACAAGGGCTTTCGCCCGGTCGGCAAGGATTTCCCGGTGTTTCTCCATCCCGAAACGCATGAGGAATACGCGCTCGCCCGCACCGAGCGCAAGACCGGTCACGGCTACCACGGATTCGCCTTCCACGCGGCGCCCGAGGTCACGCTGGAGGAGGATCTCGCCCGGCGCGACTTGACCATCAACGCGATGGCCAGGGCGGACGACGGCACCCTGGTCGACCCCTTCCACGGTCAACGCGATTTAATGGCCAAAATCCTGCGCCATGTCGGTCCGGCCTTCACCGAAGACCCGGTGCGCATTCTGCGCCTTGCACGCTTTGCCGCGCGCTTCAGCGATTTTTCGGTAGCGCTGGAAACGCTGGCGTTGATGCGCGGCATGGTCGCCGCCGGCGAAGTCGATCATCTGGTTTCCGAGCGGGTCTGGCAGGAGCTGGCGAAAGGCCTGATGGAAGACCGGCCGTCGCGCATGTTCGAGGTGCTGCGCCAATGCGGCGCGCTGGTCCGGCTGCTGCCCGAGGTCGATGCGCTGTTCGGCGTGCCGCAACGGGCCGACTACCATCCGGAGGTCGATACCGGCGTCCATACCTTGATGGTGGTCGACGAGTCCGCGCGTCAGGGCTTTCCATTGCCGGTCCGCTTTGCCGCGCTGACGCATGACCTCGGCAAGGCGACGACGCCGGCTGACATCCTGCCCCGTCATCATGGCCATGAAGCGCGCGGCGTGCGGCTGGCGTCGGCCCTTTGCGAGCGTCTGCGGATACCCGGAGAATGCCGCGATCTGGCCGTACTGGCGGCGCGCTATCACGGCGACATTCACCGCGCCGCGGAACTGCGTGCGACGACGCTGGTGACCTTGCTCGAACGCACCGATGCGCTGCGCCGACCAGAGCGCTTCAATCAGTTGCTGCAGGCCTGCCAGTGCGATTTCAATGGCCGTCTGGGCTGGGCGGAGCGCCCCTACGACAGCCCGCGCCTGCTGCTGGCGGTGCTGGACGCCGTGCGCAGTGTTGACGCCGGGGCGATCGCCGCCGCCTGCACCGACAAGGCGAAAATTCCCGAGCGCATTCGTTCGGCGCGGGTTGGTGCCGTCAAGGCCATGCTAGATCAGGCGCGCGAGGGCGACGATGAGGGCTGAGAATATCAGCGTCGTGGTGAACGGCAGGTAATAGGTACGGCCGCGGAAGCGGAAGGTGATATCGCCCGGCAACTGGCCGAAGCGAATGAAGCGCGCGGCGTGCGGGGCGACGATGCCGAGCAGAAAGATGGCGATCACCAAGGTCAGAATCCACTTCAGCATGTCGACTTGCGCTACCCTTGAGAATTGCGCATTTAAGCATGCTTCACCCGACTATCGAGCGGCAATGATAAAAACCGAAAAAATCAACGGCATCGAGGTTTTCTCTTGCCAACCGGCGCGCAAGACCAGTCGCCCTCCCCTGCTTTTCGTCCATGGCGCCTTCGCTGGTGGCTGGATGTGGACCGACACCTTCATGCCCTACCTCGCGGAGGCCGGCTATTCCTGTCATGCGCTGTCCCTGCGCGGGCATGGTGGCAGTGACGGACACCAGAGCATCGACTGGTTATCGATCGCCGATTACGTCGAAGACGTCGCGGGCGTCATCGACTGGCTGGGCGAGAAACCGGTACTGATTGGTCATTCGATGGGCGGCTTCGTCATCCAGAAATACCTCGAACACCATACCGTGCCGGGCGTCGTGTTGCTCTGCTCGGTGCCCCCGCAGGGACTGATCGCCGCCCAGTTTCATCTGCTGTTCCAGAAACCGCACCTGTTCATGGATCTGAACAGCATCATGGGCGGCGACCATGCCGACAGCCAGACCCTGCGCGAAGCCCTGTTCGCCGGCGAAGTCGACGAGGCGATGCTGGCCGTCTGGATGGGACGCATGCAGTCCGAGTCGCACCGGGCGCTGTGGGACATGTCGATGTTCAGCCTGCCCAACCTGCACGCGATGAATCGTCCGCCGATGCTTATTCTGGGCGCCGAGCACGACGTGCTGGTGCCGGCCTTTCTGGTCCAGGCAACCGGTCACAGCTATGGGCTACCGGTGCATATCTTTCGCAACATGGGTCATGCCGTGACCCATGAAAAGGAGTGGCCGCTCGTTGCGGGCACGTTGAACGAGTGGCTCGCACGGCTTGCGGTTTGATGCTTGTATGAGAGATTGCGACTTTCAGGGGGGACGGGCGCCCGTTGATCTTGCATTTGCCTTTTTTTCGCTCCACTATTGATCATCTTCAGCAAAATACCGCCAGCGCAATGACCAAAAACGACAAGACCGAAGAGTCCAGCCGGATTCTCGATGCGATCCGCGCCAAGCGGGAACGTCGGACGTCGCTGGTGGGCGACATCGAGGAGCTAGAAGCCGCGCTGGTCGCCGACATCGAATCCTTCGACCTCAACGAAGCCGAGCGTCAGGCGCGGCGCGAACAACTGGCGAGCATGCATGGCGGCATGAGCGATGCATCGCTGGTCTTTCCCGAAATCGTGCCGGCCGGCACCGTCCGCCATATCGATCATCCGGACAAGGGTGCCCGGCGTAACCCGCAACGAGTCGTCGAGGGCAGCAACCTCCTCGGTCATTTGCGGCACCAGGCGGAGCTCCGGCAGCGTGAACTGCATTCCGAGATGGCCGAGCGTTCCGCCAGCAACAATGCACTGGAACATGCGCTCAAGAAGCTGTTTTTCTTTCTCCACGACCTCGTGCAGCAGCTCAATATCGTCAAGCCGGCGGTCGAGCGCGAGTATGCGGCGGCAGGTGATGTGATGTTCAGCGGCCTCGTCTGGCAGGAAGGCTTCGCCGATTACCGGACCCAGTCGCAGAGCGCCGGGGCGATGGTTGAACTGGTCACCCTCGCCTACCAGCTCGTATCACCCGTCAGCTTCTCGATCAAGCGCGAGGGGGCGGGTGTCGAGCGCTTGCGCACGGCACTCTTCGATTACGGCCTGCAATTCACCTGCAAGGAATTCAAGAACGAACGCAGCTACGTCGAGCGCGCCGAGTTCGAGATCAGCGGCCAGGTTGGCGTCAGCGCGCGGTGGAAGGCGGATTTCGCCAACGGCGTTCTGGTCCTCGAATCGCGCAATCTGGAACGCCTCGGTGGTGCAGTTCACACCGTCCGGCCGGCGGCGATCGACCATGCCCTGCTCGACGAGTTCGGCCGCCTGCTGCTCGGGCTGCCCAACAGTTTCCGGGAACTGGCCAAGCGTTAGCCGCGGTACGCTTTCCAGGAGCGCCTGGATCAGCGACTTGCGGCTTCGAAACTTGAAGCCGAGCGATCGATGCTCTCGACAACGCTGGTCGCCAGCGCAATTTCCCGCAGGAAGCACACGAGCCCGGCAATCAGCGCCAGCATGGCGGCGATGAACAGGCCGGCAATTGTGCTTGGCAGCTCGACGTGCAGCTCGGCGCCGATGAAGAGCGCTGCGATGACCAGGCATACCAGCAGGTCACACACGGTGCACAGGGTGATGGCCCAGTGAATCAAACGGGCGCGGCGGGCCAGCGAGATAATCGTCATTTGCGCCTTCAAGCGGAATGCAGGCGATGATTCCTCGGCCAGTGCCCGTTCCAGGGCGTGGAAGCGGTCGACGACACGGGCCAGGCGATTGGTCAACACACCGAGCAGTGCGCCGACACCGGCCAGCAGAAAGACCGGAGCGACCGCCAGCTGGATGACGTGGGCGACGGAAGAAACCTGGCTGGTGAGTTCGTTCATGGCGTAGTCCCGGAAAGAATGTGTTGCCGGCGCGCGCCGGCTTTGGAAGAAATTGCCCCTATCGGTCGGGCACAGAACTATCCCATGATTTTCCACTCTCACTCAACTCACCGACGCGAGACCGCAACGGTCTCCGGAACGGCCATCCCTGAAAATACGAACATACGCTGTCATGAACGCACCCGAACACCACCGGCGACTGCGTCGCCTCGAAGACCTGGAATTCGACAACAGCTTTGCCGGTTTGCCTGAAGCTTTTTATACGCGGCTGGCGCCGGCCGGTCTCCCGGCGCCTTATCTGGTTGGTGCCAGTCATGAGGTGGCGGAACTGATCGGCCTCGATCCGGACGAAATCGAACGCCCTGAGTTTCGCGAAATTTTTGCCGGAAACACGCTGCCGCCCGGCAGCGCCACCCTGGCCGCGGTCTATTCGGGGCACCAGTTCGGCGTCTGGGCCGGGCAACTGGGTGACGGGCGGGCGCATCTAATCGGCGGTCTGCGTAATGCCACCGGGCATTGGGAGATCCAGCTCAAGGGCGCCGGGCGCACCCCATACTCGCGCGGCGCCGATGGCCGCGCCGTGCTGCGTTCGTCGATCCGCGAATTTCTCTGTTCCGAGGCGATGGCTGCGCTCGGCGTCCCGACCACGCGGGCGTTGTCCGTAGTCGGTGCCGACCTTCCGGTGCGCCGGGAGGAAATCGAAAGCGCGGCGGTAGTCGCCCGGGTGGCGCCCGGCTTCGTACGCTTCGGATCCTTCGAACACTGGGCATCGCACGGGCGCGCGGACGAACTGCGGCTGCTGGCCGACTACGTGATCGACACCTTCCGCCCCGAATGTCGCGCGGCGGCGAATCCCTACGTGGCGCTGCTGTCAGACATCAGCCGCCGCACCGGCGAACTGATCGCGCGCTGGATGGCGGTCGGCTTCATGCACGGGGTGATGAATACCGACAACATGTCCGTCCTCGGTCTGACGCTCGACTACGGACCCTTCGGCTTCATGGAGGCTTTCGACGCCGGCCACATCTGCAACCACTCAGACGATCAGGGACGCTACAGCTATCGCAACCAGCCGCATGTCGGGCAGTGGAATCTCTATCGCCTGGCCGAGGCTTTCCGCCCGCTGGCAGGCGATCAGGCGACAGTTCGGGCGGCCGTCGATGACAACTATGGCGATGCTTTTGATGAACATTTCGAGCGCTTAATGCGTGCCAAGCTTGGTTTGCGCGAGGCGTTGCCGGACGACGAAGACTTCATCACCGAAACTTTCGGCTTTCTGCAACAGCATCGTCCCGATTTCACCTTGTTCTTCCGTGCCCTGTCGCAGTTGCCTGCGGTCGACCCCGAAAAAGATGCAAAAACCGATGCGCCGGTGCGCGACCAGTTCGTCGATCGTGCCGCCTGCGATATCTGGTTGGCCAAATGGCGCGCCCGCCTCGCGCAGACGCCGCCGTGGGAAGACGAAGCGCGGCAGGCGGCGATGCGCGCGGTCAACCCGAAATATGTGCTGCGCAACTGGCTGGCGGAAGTGGCGATCCGCAAGGCGCAGGAAAGGGACTTCTCGGAAGTCGAGCATTTGCTGGCCTGCCTGCGTCGCCCCTACGACGAGCAGCCGGAATTCGAACGCTATGCCGCGCTGCCGCCCGACTGGGCGAACGGACTCGAAGTCAGTTGCTCCAGCTAGCGGGAGCAATCCTCAGTCCGGTACGAAGCAGCGCTGGCCGTTGTATTCGAACTGGCGCAGCCGGTAGCCGTAGAGGGCGCTGAGCTTTTCGGCGGTCAGGATGGTGTCGACCGCACCCAGTTCGCAATCTCCTTCGCCGTCGATCAGCAGTGCCTGATCACAGAAGCGGTGGGCCAGCGCCGGGTCGTGCAGGACCATGACGACGCCCGCCCCGCAATCGCGCGCCGCGCCGGCAAACATGTCGAGGACAGCCATCTGGTGGTTGAGGTCGAGATGGGCGAGCGGTTCGTCGAGCAGGTAGAGCGGTGCGGCCTGCGTGAGCAGCGTGGCGATGGACAGCCGCTGGCGCTCGCCGCCCGACAGGGTATGAATTTGGCGATCTTCCATCCCGGCAAGGCCGACGGCCGCCAGCGCGCTGCGCGCCAGGTCGGCGTCGCGCGTGCTTTCCCAGTCCCACCGCCCGAGATGCGGGTGGCGGCCGGTCAGTGCAGTTTCGAGCACCGTCGAGCCGAACGGGTCGGCCAGCGTCTGACCCAGCCAGGCCCGGCGCAGCGCCGCCTCGCGCGGACTGAGCGCGGCGTATGGCGTGCCGCCCAGTTCGATCATGCCGCCAGCGGGGGCACGCAGCCCGGCCAAGGTGGCGAGCAGGGTCGATTTGCCGGCGCCGTTGCGGCCGAGGATGGCAAGACGTTGCCCGCTGGCGACGCTGAGATCAAGCGAGCGGGCGACGCAGCGGCCGCCGATTTCGACCGAGAGGCCTGCGGCGGTCAGCAGTGGGGTACTCATCTCGCCTGCCGCGAAAGCAGAAAGAGGAAGACGGGCACCCCGATCAGCGCCGTCAGCACACCGACGGGCAATTGCTGCGGAGCGATCAGCGTGCGCGCCAGGGTATCGGCAAGCATCAGCAGCGCGCCGCCGGCCACTGCCGAGGCCGGCAGCAGCAGGCGCTGGTCGTTGCCGGTGACAAGGCGGATCAGGTGCGGGACGACGAGGCCGATGAAGCCGATCGAGCCGGCGGTCGTCACCGAGGCGGCGGTAGCCAGCGAGGCGAGCAGGAAAATGGCATAACGCAGGCGGTCGACCGCAACACCCAGCGCCTGCGCCTGCAGCAGCCCGCGGGCGAGCAGGTTGAGTTCGCGGGCGAAGGGCATGGCCAGGGCCAGTGCAACCACCAGCGCGATCAGCGGTGGCCAGGCGCTTGCCGCCTGGCCGAGGTCGCCGGAAAGCCAGAACAGCATGCCGCGCAGACGGTCTTCCGGCGCGATCGCCAGCATCAGGGAAATGAGTGCGCCGCAGCCGGCGGCGACGATGACGCCGGTCAGCAACAGACGCGTCTGCGTCCAGCTGCCATCACCGTGCGCCAGCCCGAAGACGAGCAGCATGGCGCCGAGGGCACCAGCAAATGCCAGGCCGTCGATGCCGAGCGCTGGCAGGCCGATCATGATGGCGAACAAGGCGCCGACGCCGGCGCCGCCGGAAATGCCGAGGATGTAGGGGTCGGCGAGCGGGTTGCGCAACAGTACCTGCATCAGCGCGCCAGCCAGCGCCAGCAGGCCGCCGCAGGCGAAGCCGGCGAGGGCGCGCGGCAGGCGCAATTGACGAACGATGTCGGAACCCGGGGCTTCCTGCCCGAGCAGGGCAGCGAGGACGTCGCCCGCCGCAACCGGGATGCTGCCGGCCGCCAATGCCGCCCAGAAACTCGCCAGTGCCAGGAGCACGAGCACGGCGAGGGTCAGGAAGGCGCGGCGGCGGATCGGCATCAGCGGAAGTTGTAGCTCGCGGTCATCAGGAAGGTGCGGCCATCAGCGGGGTAGTAATAATAGTCCGACTGGAAAGTCGAGTAGCCGGCATATGGCGAGTACTTCTTGTCGAAGGCGTTGAGCAGGCGTGCCGAAATCGACCACGGCTTGAAATTCCAGCCGGCCATGAAGTCGACCGTGGTATAGCCGGGCAGCTTGTCGAGCGCGTTGGCAAAATCGCCACTGTAGTAGCGTTCGCCGACGTAATTGACGACTGCCGTGTATTGGCCGACAGCGGCACCATCCCAGGTCAGCCGCGCTGCCGCCTTGTTTTTTGGTACCAGCGGCACCTGATTTCCGTCGTAGATGCCGTTGCGGAAGGTCGAGTCGGCGTAAGTGTATGAAACACGGGCCAGCAGCGACGGGACGATGCGCCAGTCGGCTTCGAGTTCGAGCCCCTGGCGGCGGGTCGGCGCCAGATTGACGTTGCTGAACACGGCACCGTCATAGGCGATCTCATCGTTCAGGTTCATCAGGTAGAGCGCTGCCCGGCCAGTAACCGGACCCAGCGCCAGGCTGCCGCCGAGTTCGCCGAGCGTGCCGGTCTGCGGCTTGAGGTTGCCGGCGAAGGTCGGGTTGCCGGTCAGCGGGTCGTAGCCGAACAACTCATCCGTGGTGGCGAAACGGAAGGTGGTGCCGGCCTTGCCGTAGGTACGCCAGCCGCTTCCGGAATACGTCAGCCCGAGATCCCAGGCGTTCTTGGAATAGTCCGCGCTGTCGTTGAGGCCCGGTTGCGGGCCGAAGAAGCCAAGGTAGGGGTCCTGCGTCGCCGACTGGTCGACCCGCTGATTGCGCGCGCCGACGGTGCCCGCCCAGCCGGCGCCGAACTCGGTGGTGTTCTGGAAATAGAAGCCCAGACTGTCCTGTTTGGCGCTCTGGTTAGCGGATGTGGTGTAGGTCGCGTCAACCTTGCCCGAGTAGTAGTCGATGCCGGCGACTGTCTCGCTCTTGAGGCTGCCCAGGCCGTGCTGCCAGCGTAGCCTGGGGGTCAGCGACCAGTTGTTGCGGACGCGGTCGGCTTCGCTACCAAACGAGACATAGTTGGCATGGCTGTCCTGGCGGTCGAACGAGACTTCGCCCTCGATGCGCAGGGTGTCCGTTACCGGCAAGGCGATACCGGGGCGGAAACGGTAGCCGTTGCTGCGCTGCGAATCGTATGGCGTTGATGCAGTCTTCGGGTTCGCCTGATAGGCTGCGCTGAGCAAGGGGCCGGGCAAGCCGTTGTGGCTTTCACTGATTGAATAGTCGATGAAGCCTTCGCCCTGACCGATATAGAGCGCGCCGCGTCCGCTGAGTGCCGCCTGCTCGGCCTGCGAGTTTTCGCGCCAGCCGCCGGTGTGGGCGTAATGGCCAAAGATGTTGAAATACCCGGTTTCGTTGCCGGCCGCCGCGTTCGCGTCAACGGTCTGGGTGTCGTAACTGCCGATGCCGATCGTCGCGCCGGCACGCGGCGTGCCTGACTTGTCGGTGATGATGTTCACGACGCCGCCGGTCGCCTTGTCGCCGTAGAGGACGGTGCCAGCGCCGCGCTGGACCTCGATGCGCTGCACGCTGTCGAGCGGAATCGCAGACCAATTGACGCTGCCCAGGTCGATCGGGTTGAGACGCTGACCGTCGAGCAGAATCAGCGTATTGCTGCCGGCGGTTTCGCCGAAGCCACGAATGTCCACTGTCGAATCGATCCCGAGGCTGCCGTAGAGGGCGCGGACGTCGACCCCGGCGCTGGACTTCAGCATGCTGGCCAGGTCGGTGGCCGGTGTGTTGCGAATGTCGTCGCGGGTGATGACGCTGATGTTGGCCGGCACGTTCACCTCCGGCTCGCTGAAACGGGTAGCGGTGACGATGACGGGATCGAGATTGTCGGCAGCAGCAGCGTGCGCCGGTGTCAGAAATGCAATGGAAAGCGCCGCGGTCAGCGGCGTGAGACGTTGATTCATCTTTTTCTCCCTTTCCGGCAGGCGTCCCCGCATACCGGAATGACTGAACAAGGAAGCATCGGGAGAATGAACGCAGGCCGGAGACCGGCACCACACCCCCGTGGCACTTCCGCTGGTTGTCTCAGGCCGGTATCCGGGCTCGCAAGTCTTGACGCGCCGCCTTCCCAGGTCGAAACCCAGTGGCATCGTGGCGCGCCCGCACTTGCTTACCGTTGCGGGGGCAGCAGCGGAGTTGTCCCGAAGGACGCACCGCTTTCCCGTTTAACCGCGGTTGGAGAATCCGTCCGCAGCACCTGTTACGGCGCGCATTCTACATCGCTCCTTGCTGCGATGCACCACAAACTTCCCGCCGGTGTTTCTACAAACCACTTTCAGAATAAAGGCTTAGTCCTTGACCATGCGCTGATTTAGCCACTATAGTGCGCGCCATGAACAAGCATCTTGAAGAGCTCGAAGCCAAGGTTGAACAGGTCGTCGCCCTGGTGCACCAGTTGCGCGCCGAGAACGATGTCCTGAAAAATCAGATGGCGGAGGCTGAAGCCGAGCGTCTGCATCTGCGCCAGGCGATGACGGCGGCCCGTGAGCGTCTCGAGGGCCTGATGGACAAGTTGCCCGAGGACGCCTGAAATGAGCAGCGAGCATAATTTTCTCGACGTCAAGATCATGGGCCGCGAATATCGCGTGGCCTGTACGCCGGAAGAACGCGACGGGCTACTGGCGGCCGTCGAACTGGTCGACAACAAGATGCGCGAAATCGCCCAGCGCACCAAGAGCACCATCGCCGAGCGCGTCGCCGTCATGGCCGCCCTCAACATCGCGCACGAACACCTTGCATCACCACCGGTCACCGTCGAAAAAGAAGTCGACTACGCGGTTGATACTTCCGACGCAAAGCGTAGAATCGCCGATATGGGAGCACGGATCAGTACCGTGCTTGCGCCCCAGCAGCAACTGGACTTGTAGTCATTTTCTGCTGACCCCGGCGCCGCCCGCCGAGCGTCCCCTGCGGTGTTTGTTAAGGCCATGATTCCTTGAACCAATGCTAATTGGCATCGGTTGCCGACCATAGGAACCGTTGTTGTGCGCCCTCTTCGTCGAGAGTGCCTGATACGGAAGGAAAGCAACCACTCTGGACTCAGGTTCAGGATGCCGGCCTGACGGCACTTGCGGGGGCCATTCTTCTGGATGATCCGATGAGAACCCTGTTTACCGTTCTGCTGCCGGGGTTTGCCTTGGTCGCTTGTACCGGGGGCAATTGGCTTGCCGTCACAATTACGATCGGGGTCGTCACATGAAGCTGCTGTCAGGAGTCGATAACCTGTTTCTGCACATGGAACAGGGCAATCAATACATGCATGTCGCCGGACTGGGCATCTACGATCCGTCCACCGCGCCGGGCGGCAAGGTCCGCTTCAAGCAGGTCCTGAACTTCTTCGCCAGCCGGCTGGACAGCGCCAGGGTCTTTCGCCGGCGCCTGGTGTCCGCGCCGCTCGGCGTCGACCGGCCTTACTGGATCGATGATGGCGAGATCGACACCGAATACCACGTGCGCCATATTGCCTTGCCCCAGCCCGGTGACTGGCGACAACTGATGATCCAGGTGGCGCGCATCCATTCGCGCCCGCTCGACCGTAGCCGCCCGCTGTGGGAAGCGTACGTCATCGAGGGGCTCGACAATATACCGGGCATCGCCAAGGGCAGTTTCGCCCTCTACGTGAAGTTTCACCACGCCGGGGTCGATGGCGAGGGAGGCGCCGAAATTGTCAGGGCCATTCACACGCTGTCCGCCGAACTTGCGGAGGGGCCACCCGCGGGGAACTCAACCGTATTCGCGGATCGCGAGCCGCCGACGCTTGAGCTGTATTCGCGCGCCGTCGCCAACCGGGCCCGCCAGGCGCTCGATGCCGCGCGGCTGGCTGCGAGCCTGGGCGGGCGCGCGGTGCTGGCCGGCAAGGATCTCGTAACTTCGGGAAAGGCGCTCGAGATCGCCCAGAGCCTGATCGCCAGAAGCTTCGGCGGAACCGGCAGCGGCGACAGGAAGGCAACGGGCGATCTGGCCGGGCGCAAGCCGCAGACGCGTTTCGACCGACCGATCTCGGCGCACCGCGTGGTCGATGCGCTCGGGTTTTCGCTGGCCGAGTGCAAGAGCATCCGCCAGCACATTGACGACGTCACGATCAACGATATCTTCATGGCCGCGACCGGCGGCGCAATCCGCAAGTACCTCGAACGCAAGGGCGAGTTGCCGGAGCGCACGCTGAACGCGATGGTGCCGATGTCGACGCGTGGCGGCAACAAGGAGATGGATGCGGGCAACCAGTTCGGCATGGCGCCGATGGCATTGCGGACTGACATCGCCGATCCGGTCGAGCGTCTGCTGGCGATCAGGCGCGGCACGACCCGGACCAAGGCGGCGACCTCGGCGCTGGGCAAGGATGTGGTGGCGAAGCTGGTGCAGGTGATTCCCGCCGTCGCAGCGGAGCAACTGGTGCGCCTTGGCCTTGTTTCGTTGTGCAACGTGACGGTCTCCAATGTCCGCGGGCCCGATCTTCCGCTGTACATGGCCGGTGCACAGCTGGAACTGTTCCTGGCTGTGTCGATCGTGTTCGACGGCATCGGGCTCAATGTGACCGGTTTCAGCTACAACGGCACCCTGTGGGTCTGTTTCGTTGCCTGCCGCGACATGCTGCCCGATCCGGAGGCGTTCCGCGACTGCCTCGCGGAGAGTTTCGCCGAGCTGCTGGCCGCGGCACTGGCGCACGGGAAGAAGCCCGCCGCAGCGGCTGCCCAACGCAAACCGGCCGTGGCAAAGCGTGCCAAGGCGGCCGCCGAAAAGGCGCCGACCAGCCCCGGACGGAAAGCCGCGAGCGCAGTGGCAGTACAGGATGAAAGCGCCGCGGTCGCGCCAAAGCAGGCACGGAAGGCAAAAACCCCCCGGGTGGCCAGGCCGCTCAAGCCGTAAGGCGGAATTTCGGGAATCATCGGCATGACCATCCTGTGGATCGCGGCATACCTTGCACTCGGCGCGTTCGCCGGCGTTTTCGCCGGCATGCTGGGAATCGGCGGCGGGCTCGTGCTGGTTCCCGCGCTGGCGCTGATGTTTGCGGCGCAGGCGCAGTTTCCGGCGGGCGAGATCTTGCACGTGGCGCTGGGAACTTCGATGGCGAGCATCATCTTCACGGCAATTGCCAGCATCCGGACCCACCACCGTCACGGGGCGATCCGGTGGGATGTCGTCAAGACCATTACGCCCGGGATACTCGTCGGTACCGGCCTCGGCACGCTGGTTGCAGCAAGTGTGCCGACCCGGCCGCTGGCGGTATTTTTTACCTTTTTCGTGTGCCTCGTGGCCGTGCAGATGGCGATGAATCTCAAGCCCAAAGCGACGCGTGAGCTGCCGGGGTCAGTGGGGATCGCCGGCGTCGGCCTGGGGATCGGGATTTTGTCATCGCTGGTCGCCATCGGCGGCGGCTCGCTGACGGTACCGTTTCTGACCTGGTGCAACGTGCGGATTCAGCATGCCATCGGCACTTCGGCGGCTGTCGGCTTGCCGATTGCCATTGGCGGGACAGCAGGCTACGTGTTCAACGGCTGGGGCAAGGCGGGGTTGCCGGCGGGCAGCCTGGGCTATGTCTATCTGCCAGCCCTGGCCATTCTGGTGGCGGCGACCATGGTCACGGCGCCGGTCGGTGCGCGGCTGGCGCACCGCCTGCCGGTGGCCACCTTGAAGCGAATTTTCGCGGGGCTGCTGATCCTGCTTGCGGCAAAAATGCTGTGGAACCTGTTTAGCGCGCCTTGAAAGCGGGTTTGCGCTTTTCGAAAAAAGCTGCGAGGCCTTCCCGGTAATCCTCGGTGTCGAGGAAGGCGAAGGAAGCGGCCCTTTCCTCGTCATTGACCGGGCGGCCGCTCTGCAGGCGGCGTATCCACTGCTTGTGCCAGCCGGCAACCAGCGGGGCGCCGGCGCAGATGCGGCGGGCCGTGGCGTAAGCTTCGTCCACGACCTGGCTGTCCGGCACGACGCGGGTGACGAGGCCTTTTTCATAGGCTTCGCTGGCGTTCAGGATACGCCCTTCGAGCAGGATTTCCTTGAGCACGGCGGCGCCGGCCAGCTTGAGCAGGCCTTCCATCTCGCCGGGATACATCGAGAAGCCAAGGCGGCTGATCGGCGCGCCGAAGCGGGCGGATCCGTTGCAGATACGCAGATCGCAGACGCCGGCGATTTCCAGTCCGCCGCCGATGCAGGCGCCCTGAATCAGCGCCACCGTCGGCAGCGGGCAATCGGCGATGGCATTCAGCGCGGCGGCCACTTGCCCGTGATAGTGCAGCGCCTGTTCCGGTGTGGCGCGAGCGGTGAGGAACTCCTCGAGATCGCCGCCAGCGGCGAAAGCATCGTTCCCCGCCCCGCGCAGGACGATGCAGCGGATGTCGCGGTCGACCGCCAATTCGGCCATGTTTTCGGCGAGTTGCAACCACATGCCGAGGTCGATCGCGTTCAGCTTGCCGGGATTATTCAGCGTCAGGGTGGCGATTTCGCCATCGCGGGAGAGGTCGACCGTGCTCATCAGGGCTGTCCGTTGGGTTTGCGGCGGCGACTGCGCGGCACCAGTCGAACGCGCTGCGTGTCAGGCCGCCTTGGCTGCCTTGGGGTCCATCTTGATCAGGGCATCGTGGCCGGAAAGCAGATGCACCTGCATCAACGCTTCGGCCTTGACGGGGTCGCCGGCCTTGAAGGCAGCCATCACGGCGCGGTGCTCGTCCAGCGATTGCTGCAAACGTCCCTCGATCGACAGCGAGTGCAGGCGGCACAATTTGAGTACCTTGCGCAGGTCCTGAATCACCGAAAGCATCCAGCGGTTGCCGGCCAGTTCCTGAATCCGGAAATGGAATTCCTGATTGGCTTCGAAGAAGGCATCGATGCGACTGTCGTGCGCCGCCGCTTCGAGACGCTTATGGATGTCGTCGAGTGCAGCGATATCGGCCGGACTTGCCTGGCGAACCGCATCTCCGGCGCAGCGTCCCTCAAGCATGGCCATCAGCGGAAAGATGTCGTCAAGATCCTGCCGCGAGATTTCGGTCACGTAGCAACCGCGACGCGGCTTCAGTTCGACCAGCCCTTCCGAGGCCAGAACCTTGAGCGCCTCGCGTAGCGGCGTCCGCGATATCCCGTACTGGTCGGCGAGTTTCTTCTCGTCGATCCAGTCACCCGGCATCAATTCGTGGGCAAAGATACGCTGGCGCAAACGTTCCGCCACTTCCTGATAAAGGGCGGTAGGGGCAATTCGGGTCATATTCTTGGTGTGGTGATAGTGGACAAGCCCGTTCTTTGCAGACTTGCTTCCGTAATTATGGATACAGTATTATGTACGGCTTGGTATGTCAAGCTGAGGCCGGAAGCGTAGAATTTTCAATTCTGCATCTTGGGCCTCAAAAAATCGAATCTGCAAGGGGTGCGTCATGTCCGAAAAAGTTTTTGATTCCAGTAATCTGGATGCATGGGAGAAGGCTGCTGCCAAGCATTCCCCGGGCGGTGATGTAAAGAATCTGAACTGGACTACCCCGGAAGGTCTGGCGGTCAAGCCGCTGTATACCAAGGCTGATGTGGCAGGCCTCGAATTCGCCGACACCCTCCCCGGCTTCGCGCCCTATCTGCGCGGCCCGCAGCCGACCATGTATGCGGTCAAGCCGTGGACCATCCGCCAGTACGCCGGCTTTTCCACCGCCGAGGCGTCCAACGCCTTCTACCGCAAGGCGCTGGACGCCGGCGGTCAGGGTGTTTCCGTCGCTTTCGATCTGGCGACCCACCGCGGTTACGATTCCGACAATGCGCGGGTGACGGGTGACGTCGGCAAGGCAGGCGTGGCGATCGACTCCGTCGAAGACATGAAGATCCTCTTCGACAGCATTCCGCTCGACAAGGTCTCGGTGTCGATGACGATGAACGGCGCCGTACTGCCGATCCTCGCCGGCTACATCGTCGCCGCCGAGGAGCAGGGCGTTAAGCAGGAACAACTGTCCGGCACCATTCAGAACGACATCCTCAAGGAATTCATGGTGCGGAATACCTATATCTATCCGCCCAAGCCGTCGATGAAGATCATCGCCGACATCTTCGGCTACACCGCGCAGCACATGCCGAAGTTCAACTCCATTTCGATTTCCGGTTACCACATCCAGGAAGCCGGCGCCAACCAGGCCATCGAACTCGCCTTTACGC
>DATIUN010000252.1:0-8216 GCA_035466795.1 Azonexus sp.
TTGTTGCGCCGTGCCCTGGAAAATGGCGAGCTTTCCGTCCACCTGCAGCCGCAGGTGGAAACCAAGGGCGGGCAGTTGGTCGGCGCCGAGGCGCTGGTCCGCTGGGATAGCCCGGAGCTCGGCACCTGGGTGCTGCGAGAAACATGCCGCCAAGTCATGCGCTGGACGGCCAGCGGCTTCGAGTTGCCGCAGGTTTCGGTCAATCTGTCGGTAAAGCAACTTGAGCGTCCGGAATTTGTCGAAATTCTCCAGACAATTCTTGAAGAAACCGGGATCGAGCCATCGCGGCTCAAACTGGAAATCACCGAATCCGTGGTCATGGCTGTTAACGATGCCTTCACGCTCCTCGACCGCCTGCGCAAGATCGGCATCAGTCTGGCGCTCGACGACTTCGGAACCGGTTATTCGTCGCTCAGCTACCTGAAAATGTTGCCGGTGCAGCAACTCAAGATCGATCGCTCGTTCGTGATCGGCATCGGCCAGAATCCGGAGGATGAAGCGATCATCCGTTCGGTCATGGCGCTGGCCCAGAGTCTTAATTTCGAGGTCGTCGCCGAAGGCGTCGAAACCGCCGAGCAGGCAGCCTTCCTGAGCGCTTCCGGGTGTCACCAGTTGCAGGGCTTCCTGCACGGATCGGCCGTGGCGCCCGCCGAATTCCGGGCGCGCTGGTCCAGCCTGCCGCGATGAGCGGCCTTGCCTGGCGATTACTGGGCCGGGAACTGCGCTCCGGCGAACTCCGCCTGCTGCTGGCGGCGCTGGTCGTTGCCGTGGCGGCCGTTACGGCCGTCGGGTTCTTTACCGACCGGGTCCGCCTGGCGCTGGAACAGGAGGCGCAACAACTGCTCGGCGGCGACCTGCTGCTGATTTCGGATCATCCATGGCCGGCGGCGATTCGCGAAGAGGCGGAGGGGCGCGGCCTTAATACGGCGGAAACGGTCAGCTTCCCGAGCATGGTGCTGGCTGGCGGACAGACGCAACTGGCGGATATCAAGGCGGTGAGCAGCGCCTACCCCCTGCGCGGCAGCCTGCGCCGGGCGGATCGTGCCGGCGAGGCGGGTCAGGCCACGGCGGGCGGGCCGCCGTCCGGCACCACATGGGTCGATGAGCGGCTGGCCAACGCGCTGGATTCCGGCCCCGGGAAAACCGTGCAACTCGGTCAGCGCGATCTGCCGGTTTCGGCCATCCTGACCCTCGAACCTGATCGCGGGGTCAATTTTTTCAGCCTGGCGCCGCGCCTGATGATCCATCTCGACGATCTGCCGGGAACCGGCCTGGTGCAGACCGGTTCGCGTATCACCTACCGTTTCATGGTCGCCGGCGATGCCGGCGCGGTGGCCGGATTCCGGAACTGGATCGAGCCGCGCCTCGGACGTGGCGAACGCCTCGAGGACACGCGGAATGCGCGCCCGGAAATCCGCAATGTTCTTGATCGGGCGCAGCGCTTTCTGGGCCTCGCCACGCTGTTGACCGTGATCCTGGCTGCCGTGGCCGTGGCGCTGGCGGCGCGTCGCTACATGCAGCGCCATCTCGACGCCTGCGCCGTCATGCGTTGCCTCGGTATCACGCAGTCCGGCCTGATTCGTCTGCACTCGGCGCTCTTCGTCTGGCTGGCGCTGCTGGCGGCGGCGCTAGGTTGCGTGGGCGGATTCGCCGTGCATTTCATCCTCGTTTCATGGCTTGCCGAATTGCTGGACTTGCGCCTTCCGCTGCCCGGATGGCTGCCGCTCGTCCAGGGCGCGGCGGTCGCCGCCGTCCTGTTGTTCGGCTTCGCCTTTCCGCCGCTGCTGCAACTTGGCAAGGTGCCGACCTTGCGCGTCCTGCGCCGCGAACTGGGGCCGCCGCAACCCTTTCTGCTTGGCGGCTATGCGCTCGGCGTTGTCGTGCTGGCTGGCCTGTTGCTGCTGGTTGCGGGCGACTTGCGGCTCGGCGCCTATGCCATCGGCGGCTTTGCCGGCGCCCTGCTTGTATTCTGGCTGGTGGCGCGCGCGAGCGTCCGGGCGATTTCGCGTCTGCGCGGTGGCGCTGGCTTCGGCTGGCGTCAGGGGCTGGCCAATCTCGAGCGGCACGCGACGGCAAGTACCCTGCAGATTGTCGCGCTGGCCCTCGGGTTGATGGCCATGCTCCTGCTCACGGTGACCCGCGGCGAACTTGTCGCGGCCTGGCAAAAGGCGACGCCGGCAGATGCGCCGAACCGCTTCATCATCAATATCCAGCCCGATCAACGCCAAGCGGTCGGCGACACGCTCGCGGCCAGCGGGATAGCGGCCGAGCTTGCGCCGATGATCCGCGGGCGCCTGATGCGGGTCGGCGAGCAGGCCGTCAGTGCGGCCAGCTATCCGGATGACGAGCGCGCCCAACGCCTGATCGAGCGCGAATTCAACCTTTCCTGGCGTGCCGGCTTGCCACCCGGCAACCGGGTCAGCGCCGGCGACTGGTTTGCGCCGGAAGATGCCGGGAAGGACCTCGCCTCGGTCGAGGAAGGCCTGGCCAGAACGCTTGGGATAAAAATCGGCGACGAATTGCGCTTCGTCATAGGCGGCAAGGAGACGACGCTGCGCGTCAGCAACTTGCGCAAACTGGATTGGGATTCGATGCGCGTCAATTTCTTCGTTCTGACCCCGCCCGGCGTACTTGATGGAGCGCCGGCCAGCTATATCACCAGTTTTCATCTGGCGGAGAACCAGGCGACACTGGCGCGGACGCTGGTCGAGCGCTTTCCCAATCTGACGCTGATCGATGTCGGCGCCATTCTGGCGCAGATCCAGGCGGTCATGGGGCAGGTGACCCGGGCGGTGCAGCTCATTTTCCTTTTCTCGCTCGCCGCCGGTGCGATCGTGCTGAGTTCGGCGCTGCTCACGGCTTTCGATGAGCGGCGCTACGAGCTGTCGGTGATGCGGGCGCTCGGGGCGGGGCGAGCCCAGTTGCGCCAGGCGTTGCTGGCCGAACTGGCCGTGGTCGGTGCGATTGCCGGCCTGATCGCCGGTGCCGGCGCCGCGCTGGTCGGCAGCTTGCTGGCGCGGAATGTCTTCCAGCTCGACTTGCAGCCTGGTCTCTGGCTGTTTCCGCTGGCAATCTCTTTCGGTGTGCTGCTTTCGGTCGGTATCGGCTGGCTGGCGGTGCGCCGCTTGCTTGCCACGCCGCCGTTGCTGGCGCTGCGCGCCGGCGCCTGATGCCTTGTAGAATCAAAGACCTGTAATGTCGCAGTGGAGACGAGCAATGAAAATCAGGAGCTGCTGGATTGCCATTGCACTGGCCGGTCTGGTCATGAATGTCATGGCGACCGAAGACGGGGCGGCCGGCATGATCAAGAACAGCAAGGGTGAAGTCAGCATCGAGCGCGCCGGCGGGCGGATTCCCGGCGCGGTGGGGACGGCGGTGTTCGCTGCCGACCGGGTGCGTACCGGGGCCGACGGTTCGGTCGGGGTGACCCTGCGCGACAGCACGCTGCTTTCCGCCGGGCCGAATTCACTGTTCGTGCTGGACAGGTTCGCGTTCGACAGCACGACCCATGCCGGGACGATATCGGTCGGTGTCAGGAAGGGCACGCTGGCAGTCGCCACCGGCAGGATCGCCAAACAGACGCCGGAGTCGATCGATTTCCGTACGCCAACGTCGGTGATCGGCGTGCGCGGGACCGAGTTCGCCATCGAGGCGGGGAGCGGCAATGAGGATTGATCGGCCCCTGATGATTTTCGCCGGATTCCTGCTTGGCGGCTGCGTCAGCGAACGGGTGGTGCTGCTTCCCGCGGCGGACGGCCAGCCGACCGCCATCGTTGTCCGCGATGCGCGGGGCGAGGTGGTTCTCGACAAGCCTTACGCCGGCACGCAACGGCGGGCCGGTGAAACCAGCCGGGTGCAGTCGTCGCCAGCGGAAGTCGAAAAATGGTTCGGTGCCGCGCTGGCCGCGCAACCCCCGAAACCGCGCAGCTTCACGCTCCATTTCGCAGGCGGGGCGGAGGTGTTGACAGCGGAATCGGAAGCCGAACTGGCAACGATCACTCTGGAAATCGCCAGCCGCCCGGCCTTCGAGGTCATGGTCATCGGCCATACCGATACCGTGGGCGGCCTGGAGGCCAACGACAAGCTGTCGCTCAGGCGCGCAGCGGTGGTGCGCGATATCCTGATCGCTGCCGGCGTGCCCGGGGAAAAGATCGAACTGGCCGGGCGCGGCGAACGCGAGACGCTGGTGAAGACCGGCGACGAAGTGGCCGAAGCCCGGAACCGGCGCGTCGAAATCAGTGTTCGTTAGGCGGTCGACCGTACCATTCGGCGAGCAATATGGTCAGGTCGTCGAACGGCGGCTGGCCGGCCTCGAAGCGGCGCACGGCATCGCGGATCGCCGTCGCCCGCGCCGCCAGAGGAGCATCCGCAGCGGTGGCCAGCAGCGTCGCGGCCAGGCGTTCGGTGCCGAACATGCGCTGCCTGTCGCCGGCCTCGCTGACCCCATCGGTAAATAGACAGAGCAGGTCGCCCCGTTCCAGTTGCTGGCGTGCGCTGGCGAACGGATAGCCGTCCAGCGCACCCAGCGGCGGTCCGCCAATCTCCCGGGTAGCGATGGGCGATACCGCACCGCGCCGCAGCAGCAACGGCGCATCATGGCCGGCGCAGGCATATTCGAGCACGCCGCTGTCCACATCGAGAATGCCGATGAAGGTCGTCACGAACTGGTATTCCGGGTTGTCGCGGTTCAACTCGCGCTGCAGGGCGCGAAGGGCTTCGCCGAGGTTGTCGTGGCTGCGGGTCAGGGTGCCGGCCAGCGTTTTTGAAATGGCCATGAACAGGCTGGCCGGAATGCCCTTGCCGGAAACGTCGCCGATGGCCAGGCAAAGACGCCGCGCGTCGAGCATGAAACAGTCGTAGTAGTCACCGCCGATGACGTGCGCCGGTTCGAGCAGCGCCCCCACCGCAAAGCGCGTTTCGCCGGCAAAACACCGGGCCGGATCGGGCAGCAGGCCGACCTGGATGCGCCGCGCCGCATCGAGTTCGCCCTCGACCCGGGCGGCGGCTTCCCGGCTCAGTTGCAATTGCGCTTCGGCATTGCGTCGCCGGGCATCGGCGGCGATCAGCGTCACGCTGAGCAGGGCCATGAACACGGGCGCCAGCAACAGGACGATCGACAGGCCGCTGAACAGCCAGCGCCCGGTGGCGAAAGCGGCGTAACCGGAAGCGATGAGCAGGAGCGCAAGACCGACGAAGGTCAGGGTCGCGTAACGCGGGCGCAGGTTCGGTACGGCGGCGATCAGCAGCAGGCCGCCGATCAGCAGGCTGGCCAGTTCGAGTAGCGGCATCCAGGACGGACGCTTGAGGGCGGTGCCACTCAACAGGCTCTCGATGATCTGGGCGTGAATATCGACGCCCGGCACCAGTTCGCCCAGCGGTGTCACGGTACTGTCCTGCAGGCCGGTGCTGTTGAAGCCGATCAGCACGAAGCGCCCGGTGAACGTATCCGCCGGGTAAACGCCGGCCAGCACGTCGGCCGCTGACAGGTAGTAGCTCGATTTCGCACGGCCATGGTGCAGGATCAGTTCGCCGTTGGGCTGAATCGGCAGGGTGTAATCGCCGATCCGGATGGCGGCCATGCCGTCCGCGCCGGTATCGACGACGACCTTGCCTGCTTCGCCGAGCGCGACCCGCACCATTTCCAGCGGCAGCGACAGGAAGGGTTGCTCGCCGATCAGGGCCAGAGTCGGAATTCGCCGCAGGACACCGCGCTCTGTAGTCGACCGCCGGCCGTCCAGCGTGGCATTGATCAGGCCTTCGCCAGCGGCGGCGCGTTCGAGTTCGGGAAGGCTGGCCAGTGCCGACGGAAAGCCGGTCAGCGGCATCGGCGTTCGCGGATCGTTGCCGGACAGCACGGGCAATGGCTTGTGCGGCTGACGCGAACCCGGCAGATCATTGGCCAGGCCGACGACGGCCAGTACCGTCGGGCCGCCGGCCAGGGCCGCCGCCAGCTTGCGGTCGGGATCGCCCGCGCGCGCCAGATCGAGCGTCGGAAAGCGTTTGGCAAGTGCCTGCGGCGCGAAGCGGTCGGGCTCGGCGAAGACGATGTCGATGCCGAGTGCGTGCGGATTGCCGGCCAGCACCGTGCGCACCAGATCGGCCATGGTGTCGCGTGGCCACGGCCATTGGCCGTACTTGACCAGACTCTGGCTGTCGATGCCGACGACGATGACCGGCTCCGCGTCGCGGTCGCGCGGCATCATTCGCTGATAACGGTCGAACTGGGCATTACGCAGGCTGGCCAGCGGCGTCGAATCGAAATCGCCGAGCGCCAGAGCGGCCAGCATCAGGAAGAGCAGGGGCAGGGCGCGACCACGGCCGGCGCGCAGCATGGCGAAAAGGAATGATCGCAATCGGGTCAGAATCTGGCGCTCCGCTCGGTCCCGGCGGAAATTCCGCCCCGGTTCAATTCGCAGACGATTATGCCACGCCGGGCAGGGCTGGCGGGCTCAGGTAAAATACGCCATGAATTCGATTCAGCAAGCTGCCCGGCCCCTGTTCGGCTACCGCAAGTTCTGGGCCAGTCGTTTCGGCCCGGCGCCCTTCCTGCCCATGTCGCGCGCCGAAATGGACGCCCTGGGATGGGATTCGTGCGACATCATCCTGGTCACCGGCGACGCCTACATCGACCACCCGAGCTTCGGCATGGCGCTGATCGGGCGCCTGCTCGAAGCGCAGGGCTTCCGCGTCGGCATCATCTGTCAGCCGGACTGGAACTCCGCCGCCGACTTCAGGAAACTGGGCAAGCCCAACCTGTTCTTCGGCGTCACCGCCGGCAACATGGATTCGATGGTCAACCGCTATACGTCGGACCGCAAGATCCGCTCCGACGATGCCTACACGCCCAACGCCGAGGCCAACAAGCGGCCGGACCGCGCCGTCACCGTCTATGCCCAACGCTGCCGCGAGGCCTTTTCGGGTACGCCGGTGGTCATCGGTTCGATCGAGGCCAGCCTGCGCCGCATCGCGCACTACGACTACTGGTCGGACAAGGTGCGCCGCTCGGTGCTGCCCGATTCCAAGGCCGACCTGCTGGTGTTCGGCAACGCCGAGCGTGCCATCGTCGAACTGGCGCACCGCCTGGCGAGGGGCGAAAAAATCGGCGAAATCCGCAATCTGCGCGGCACCGCCTTCATGGTGCCGTCCGGCTGGTTGCCTTCCGATCAATGGGAGGTGGTCGACTCGACCTCGGTTGACACGCCGGGGCCGCTGGTCAGGCATGCCGACCCCTACGCCATGGAAAATGGCCCAAATTCGCCGTCGACCGCAACCGTCGGGAGTGCAAGGCCAACCGACACGAAATCGCTTGGCGAGCACGCTGTGCGTATCGTCTCGCGCGCCGAACGACTGGCCGCACTCAAGGAAAAACGCGCCCACACCGTCGTCCGCCTGCCATCCTACGAGCAGGTCAGCAGCGACCCCGTGCTCTATGCCCACGCCTCGCGCACCTTCCATCTCGAATCCAACCCCGGCAATGCGCGGGCGCTGGTCCAGGCGCACGGCGAGCGCGACGTCTGGCTCAACCCGCCGCCGATCCCGCTGACCACCGAGGAACTCGACCAGGTCTACGAACTCCCCTATGCCCGGCGTCCGCACCCGGCCTATGGCGAGGCGAAAATCCCGGCCTGGGAGATGATCCGTTTTTCGGTCAACATCATGCGCGGCTGTTTCGGCGGCTGCACCTTCTGCTCGATTACCGAGCACGAGGGGCGCATCATGCAGAGCCGTTCGGAAGACTCGGTGTTGCGCGAGATCGAGGAAATGCGCGACAAAACCCCGGGCTTCACCGGCATCGTTTCGGACCTCGGCGGACCGACGGCCAACATGTACCACCTGAAGTGCAAGGACGAGAAGATCGAGGCGGCCTGCCGCCGCCTGTCCTGCGTCTATCCCGACATCTGCGAAAACCTCGGTACCGACCACACGCCGCTGATTTCGCTCTACCGCAAGGCGCGGACACTGAAGGGCGTCAAGAAGGTGCTGATCGGCTCCGGCCTGCGCTACGACCTCGCCGTGCGTTCCCCGGAATACATCAAGGAACTGGTGACGCACCACGTCGGCGGCTACCTGAAGATCGCCCCGGAACACACCGAGGAAGGCCCGCTGTCGAAGATGATGAAGCCGGGCATGGGCGCCTACGACCGCTTCAAGCAGTTGTTCGACCGCTTCTCGCGCGAGGCCGGCAAGGAGCAGTACCTGATCCCGTACTTCATCGC
>DATIUN010000253.1:0-5403 GCA_035466795.1 Azonexus sp.
CATGCATGGCGACTGGCATCTGGCGCTGGCCTCCTATAACTGGGGCGAAGGTGCCGTCAAACGGGCGATCGAGAAGAACATGGCGCGCGGCCTGCCAACGGACTACGCCAGCCTGACCATGCCGAGCGAAACCCGGCACTATGTCCCGAAACTGCAGGCGCTCAAGAACATCTTCAGCAACCCGGCCCTGATGAGCCAGCTTGGCCTGCCGGATATCCTGAACCGCCCGTATTTTGCGACTATCGAAACGTCACGGGCCATGGATGTCAAAACTGCCGCCCGCCTTGCCAACATGCCGGTCGACGAATTCCTGGCGCTCAACCCGTCGCATAACCGCCCGGTCATGAAGGCCGATACGCCCGTCGTGCTGCCGGCCGAGAAGGTGGCGACCTTCCAGAGCAATCTGGAAAGCCATGGTGCGCCACTGACCGAATGGCAGGCTTACACGCTGAAATCCGGCGAAAAGCTGGACCAGGTGGCGCCACGCTTCGGCATCACACTCTCCGACCTGCTGCGCGCCAACGGCTTGAGCGGCAAGATCAAGCTGGCAGTCGGCTCCACCGTGCTGGTTCCGGCCGGCAAGGGTGCCGACGACGTGGAACGCATGGGTGCGGAACCGCGCCTGCCGCAGATCGTCGAGCCGGAAGCGCCGGCGAAGGCCAAGGTGGCTGCAACCTCTAAGGCTCACCCGGGCAAGCCTGACAAGGCCGCCAAGGGCAAGACGGTCGACACCAAAGTTGCGATTGCGGCCAAGGACAGCAAGAAAGGCGGCACCAGACTCGCTGCCGCAAACACCGCCACGCACCCAGCCAAGGTCGTGAAAGCGGCCACGGGTGACAAGGCAAACGCCACTGCCGGCAAGACAAAAACCGCTGCCGCGAAGCCTGCGGCACCGGCTCAAGGGGCCAAGATCGCCAAATCGGGCACCGGCCGGCGTAGCTGATTCAGCCGATCAGGTGACAGCTCACCGTGTGCGTCGCTGACACGCTACTGGTTTCCGGGTAGCGCTGACGGCAGATATCCATGGCCTGCGGGCAGCGCGGGTGGAAATGACAGCCGGCCGGCGGATTGGCCGGCGACGGGGTTTCACCGGGCAGGCGGATCGCCGCCGAATGGGCATCCAGCCGTGGGGCCGGTACCGCCGACAGTAGCGCCTGCGTGTAGGGATGCTTGGGCGATCGCAGCACTTCCTGCGCGGTGCCCCGCTCGACGATGCGCCCGAGGTACATCACCGCGACATCGTTGGCCAGATACTCGACCACCGCGAAGTTGTGGGTGATGAACAGGTAGGCAACGCCAAGTTCTTCCTGCAGCTTCCTGAGCAAGTTGAGGATCTGGGCCTGCACCGATACGTCGAGCGCCGAGGTCGGTTCGTCGCAGATCAGCAATTCCGGCTGCACGGCGAGCGCACGGGCGATGGCGATGCGTTGGCGCTGGCCGCCGGAAAATTCGTGCGGATAACGCCCGGCGGCTTCGTCCGGCAGACCAACTTGCTTCAGCAAGGCCGAGACTGCCGCCGCCCGCGCCGCCGGATCGGCCTCGCGCACCAGTGCATTCATCCCTTCGGCGATGATTTCGCCGACCCGCATCCGCGGGTTGAGCGAGGCGAACGGGTCCTGAAAGACCATCTGCATGTGCCGGCGCGCCGCGCGCAGCCGCTTGCCCTGCATGCCGACCAATTCACTGCCGCCGAGGCGAACGCTGCCGGCTGTTGGTGTCACGAGTTGCAGCAGGGCCTTGCCGACGGTCGTCTTGCCACAGCCGGATTCGCCGACCAGCGCCAGCGTGCGGCCAGCGGAAATGGCCAGCGAAACGCCGTCGACCGCAAGCACATGGCCGACCGTCCGTTGCAATACACCGCGGCGGATCGGGAAATGAACTTTCAGGTCGGCAACGTCGAGAAAGGGCGCCATTTCCGGCATCAGGTCGCCCAACCCGAGACGCGGCATGTCGGTCACCTCCGCCGCACTACCCGTCCAGTGGCAGCGCAGCGTATGACTGGCAGCGACGCTGCGCCAGTCTGGTGAAACCTGGCGACAGACCGGCATCACGTGCGCGCAGCGGTCGGCGAAGCGGCAGCCGGCCGGCATCGCGTCGAGCGACGGCACCTGGCCGGGAATCGTCGTCAGCGCCATGCCGCGCCGCGAGACTTCGGGCAAGGCGGCGAACAGCGCCTGCGTGTAGGGGTGACCCACCCCAAGGGCACTTCCTCCGGGACGCGGACGGGTGAAGAATTCCTCGCGGTCGGCGACTTCGACCAGTTCGCCGGCGTACATGACGCCGATGCGGTGCGCCATTTTGGCGACGACGCCGAGATCGTGGGTAATCAGCAGCATGCCCATGCCGCGCTCGCGCTGGAGTTGTGCCAGCAGGTCGAGGATCTGCGCCTGCACGGTGACGTCGAGTGCCGTCGTCGGCTCGTCGGCGATCAGCAGGTCGGGCTCGCCGGCCAGCGCGATGGCGATCATCACGCGCTGCTTCATGCCGCCGGAGAACTGGAAGGGGTATTCGTCGAGTCGCCGCTCCGGGTCGGCGATGCCGACCTGGCGTAGCAGTTCCAGCATGCGCTGGCGGGCCGGCTCGCCGCGCAGCCCGCAATGCAGGTCGAGCACTTCGCCGATCTGGACGCCAACGGTGAGCACCGGATTGAGGCTGGTCGCCGGCTCCTGGAAGATCATCGCGATGCGGGCGCCGCGCACCCGGCGCATGTCGGCTTCCGACAGGGTCAACAACTCCTCGCCCTGCAGCTTGATGCTGCCGCCGGTGATGCGCCCGGCGATCGGGAGCAAACGCATGATGCCCTGCGCCGTCGCCGACTTACCGCAGCCGGATTCGCCGAGCAGGGCAAAGGTTTCGCCTTTGGAAATGGCAAAGGAAATACCGTCGACCGCAACCAGCATTTTTTTTCCGGCGGCGAAGCCGAGGCGGAGGTTGGTAACTTCCAGCATCACGCCGCCCTCGGATCAAACGCGTCGCGCACCGCATCGGCGAACAGGTTGGCGGCCAGCACGAGAATGAACATGGCACTGAACGCCGCCGCCAGGGACCACCAGACGACCGGCTCGCGGCCCAGTTCCATGCGCGCGCTGTTGATCATGGTGCCAAAGCTGATCATCGTCGGGTCGACACCGATGCCGACGTAGGAGAGCACCGCCTCGGCGAGCACCAGCCCGGAGAAATCCATGACCAGCGCGATGATGACGATATGCATCAGGTTGGGCAGGATGTGGCGGACGATGATGCGCCAGCTCGACACGCCGAAGGACTGTGCCGCCTGGATGTATTCCAGCTCGCGCAGCTTCAGCGTCTCGCCGCGCAGCAGCCGGCACAATCCGGTCCATGACGTGATACCGAGGATGAAGCAGAGCGCCAGCAGGCGCAGGTCGGCACGCTCGGCGGCGGTCGAGAACCATTGCGGATTGCTGTCGATGACCACCTGCATCATCAGCACGGCGGCGGCGATCAGCAGCACACTAGGAATCGAGCTGAGCACGGTATAGATGTACTGGATCACATCATCGGCCCAGCCGCGGAAATAGCCGGCGATGATGCCGAGCAGGATCGCCACCGGCAGCATGACCAGCGTCGTCACCAGACCGATGATCAGCCCGGTGCGCACGCTCTTCAACACCTGGTAGAGCACGTCCTGCCCGACCTTGTCGGTGCCGAAGACATGGTATTGCGCGGAAAGCCAGAACAGCGGCACGCCAACCAGCAGGATGATGCCGAGCATGATCAGCACGGCGTTCCAGGCGAAGGCAGTCTCGCCGCGCCAGATTTTGCTCCATCCCGAGGCGTCAACCCTGGGGCCGGCGGCGCCCCGGAGGACAGACCCTTGGGGTGTTGCTTCCATGCTCGCGTTCTTGATTGCGGCAGCGCTGCGATTGACGGTGGCCGAAGCGATTCCCGCCAGCGCCAGCCAGCCGAGCAAAGCCAGCACCCCGGCGCGGAAGGCGCTAAAGCCGGCATCGGCCATGACGTCGCCCTCGCGCTTGCCGAGATGGGCGCCGCCGTGTTTCAGGCGCGGGTAGTCGCGCACCGTCTCGCCGCCCGGCAGGTCGATGGTCTCCTTGGCAAAGAGGCGGGTGGCGAAGGGTTCCGAATAGGTTTTTTCGTTGCGCGTGCGCAGCGGCGCCAGCAACGCATCGAGGACCGAAAGCACCTCCACCCCGTAGACCGCTTTCTGCCCTGGCTTGCCATCGAGCTGGACGCGGTAATGCAGCGAATCGAGCAGGCCGATCAGGATGAAGGCGAGCAGTACGGTCGCCGAGGCCATCCCGACGCGGTTGGCCCCGACCCGCCGCCAGGCGGCAAGCAGCGGCGGATTCCTCGCGATCAGCACGCCGAAGCCAACGCCGGCCGCGACCAGCAGCCAGATCAGCACGTCCGACCAGATGATGACAACCTGGAAGCCGGTCATTCGAAACGGATCCGCGGGTCGACCAGCGTGTAGGAAATGTCGGTCAGGATCAGGCCGACGATGTAGAGCACCGAGCCGATGAAGACCATCGAGCGCACCACCGCGAAATCCTGCGCGTTGATCGCGTCGATGGTGTAGCTGCCGAGGCCGGGAATGCCGAAGAAGGATTCCGTCACCAGGCTGCCCATGAAGAGCATTGGAATGACCACCACCGCACCCGTGAGAATCGGGATCAACGCATTCCTGAGCACGTGGGTGAAGAGCACCCGCATCTCCGATAGCCCCTTCGCGCGGGCAGTGCGCACGTAGTCCTTGTTCATCTCCTCCAGGAAGATGGTCCGGTACCAGCGCGTGCGCTCGCCCAGGCTCGCGACGAGGGCGACCAGCACGGGCAGCACGAGAAACTTCGCGGCATCGAGACCCTCGCCGAAACCCGAGATCGGCGCCAGCCGCCACACCTTGCTGACGACGTACTGCCCGCCGATGATGTAAAACATGCCCGAGATGGACATGAGCGCCACGCACAACACCACGCCGGAGAAATCGACGTAGGTCGCCCGGAAAAAAGCCAGGATCAGCGAGAACGTGACGTAGGCGATGAGGCCGATCAGAAACACCGGCACCGCGATCGCGAGGCTCGGACCCATGCGGTTGCGAATCTCGCGAGCGATGTCGCGACCGTCGTCGGAGCGCCCGAAGTCGAACGCGAAGAGCCGAGCGGATTTTTCGTAGAAGATGGTATCGGTGAACCGCTGCGCCCCGTCCGCTCGAGCGTGGTAGAGAAGTGGCTTGTCGTAGCCCCGCTCCGTCTTCCACTTTTCGATCGCCTCCGGCGTCACGCGCTTCGCACCGAGCTGGATGCGCGCCATGTCGTCGGGGGTGTTGACCACGAAGAAAAGTGCGAAGGTAATCAGATTGACGCCGATCAGGATCGGGATCGCGTAGGCGACCCGGCGCACCACGTAGTTAAGCATGGGCGGCAG
>DATIUN010000254.1:0-2877 GCA_035466795.1 Azonexus sp.
GATGCCGCTGGTGACGAAAGGTTTCTGCGGGTCGTTGGGGATGGCGTTCTTGTTCACCGTGATGTGGGCGCGGCCCAGCGCGGCCTCGGCGTCCTTGCCAGTGATGTTCTTGGCCTGCAGATCGACCAGGAATACATGCGACTCGGTGCGCCCGGAGACGATGCGCAGGCCGCGGCTTTTCAACACCTTGGCCATCACCTGGGCGTTGTCGATCACCTGCTCCTGATAGTCGCGGAACTCGGGTGTCATCGCCTCCTTGAAGGCCACCGCCTTGGCCGCGATGACATGTTCCAGCGGGCCACCCTGCAAGCCGGGGAAAATCGCCGAATTGATCGCCTTTTCATGCTCGGCGCGCATCAGGATCAAACCGCCGCGCGGTCCGCGCAGGGTCTTGTGCGTGGTCGAGGTGACGACGTCGGCGAACGGCACCGGATTCGGGTAGAAGCCGGCGGCGATCAGGCCGGCATAGTGCGCCATGTCGACCATGAAGATGGCGCCGACTTCCTTGACCACCTTGGAAAAGCGCTCCCAGTCGATGCGCAGCGCATAGGCCGAGGCACCGGCGATGATCAGGCGCGGCTTGTGCTCGCGGGCCAGCGCTTCCATGCTATCGTAATCGATCTCTTCCTTGTCGTCGAGGCCGTAGGAAACGACGTTGAACCACTTGCCGGACATGTTCAGCGCCATGCCGTGGGTCAGGTGGCCGCCTTCGGCGAGGCTCATGCCCATGATGGTGTCGCCGGGCTTGCAGAAAGCCATCAACACCGCCTGATTGGCCTGCGAACCGGAGTTCGGCTGGACGTTGGCGGCTTCGGCGCCGAACAACTTCTTCAGGCGGTCGATGGCCAGTTGCTCGGCGACGTCGACGTGCTCGCAACCGCCGTAGTAGCGCTTGCCGGGATAGCCTTCGGCATACTTGTTGGTGAGCTGGGAGCCCTGGGCTTCCATGACGGCCTTGCTCACGTAGTTTTCGGACGCGATCAGTTCGATGTGGTCTTCCTGACGCTGGACTTCGGCCTGGATGGCCTGCCAGAGTTCGGAATCAACTTTTGCCAGGGTGTCTTTCGCGGAAAACATGGGGAATGCCTCAAGCCATTGAAAAGGGATACGATTTTATCATGAGGGGAGTTCGTCGAGGGCGCCGGCTTCGAGATGGCTGGTGTCGCCCCAGGTTTCCAGCGTCCAGCGGCCGTCGACCGTGGCAATCCAGTTGAGGCCGGCATTGGGAATCAGGAAATCGCGCGGCGTTTCGAGCGGGTTGCCGCGCACGAAGCGATTGACGATATCGAGTACGCCGCCGTGCGAAACCACGACCACGTTCTGCCCCGGATGCGCCGCGGCGATTTCCTTGAGCCTGCCGGTCACCCGGGCAAACAGGCCCTTCAGGCTCTCGCCATTTTCATAGGCATAGTCAGGATTCCGTGTTTCGAACGCGAGATAGGCCTCGGGGTAGCGGACTTTGGCCTCCGCATAGGTCAGGCCCTCGAAAATGCCATAGCAACGCTCGCGCATTTCGGGCACCACCACCGGCACCAGACCGAGGGCGGCGGCGATCGTCTGTGCAGTCACCCAGGCGCGCGTCAGGTCGCTGCCATAGATCGCCGCAATACCGGCATCACGCAGCCAGCGCCCGGCCAATGCCGCCTGACGCAAGCCCGTTTCATTGAGCCCAATATCGATGTGCCCCTGAATGCGGCGCTCCGTATTCCACGCTGTTTCGCCGTGGCGCACCAGACAGATGCGGGTTGTAGGGATTTCCACCATGTTCGACCTATGAATTTCGCGGTAAATTGCGGCCGGTAGGATTATCCATTGACCCCGGACACTTTCAGAAGCCGGGCATTTTAACAACCGAGGAGGATTTTTCGTGACCCTTCTGCTCAAGCTCTCGCAGTTGATCGACTGGCTCAACGAGCGGGTCGGCAAAGGCGCATTCTGGCTGGTCCTGATCATGACCCTGATCAGTGCAGGCAATGCCGTCGTTCGCTTCGCTTTCAACTACAGCTCGAACGGCCTGCTGGAAATCCAGTGGTACCTGTTCGCCGCCGTGTTCCTGCTGTGCTCGCCCTATACGTTGCAGAAAAACGAGCATGTCCGCATCGACGTCCTCTCCGGCAAGCTGTCGCCGCGCGGCCTGGCGGTGATCGACATCATCGGCACCCTCTTTTTCCTGCTACCGATGGTCGTTGCTGTGCTCTGGCTTTCCCTGCCGCTGGTCGCCGAGTCGTACAAGATCAATGAGCATTCGGCCAATGCCGGCGGCCTGATCCGCTGGCCGGTCAAGATCCTGCTGCCGATCGGCTTCACGCTGCTGGCCCTGCAGGGCATTTCCGAGCTGATCAAGCGCATCGCCTTTCTGGCCGGGATGATCGGTGACCCGAATAGCAAGGAAAAAGGCCCGACGCCCGAAGAAGAACTGGCCGCCGCCATCGCCGCCGCCAAAGCACAGGGGGCAAAATAATGGCTGAATTCATGATTGCCAACATGGCGCCGCTGATGTTCGGCGCCCTCGTTCTGTTCCTTCTCTTCGGCTACCCGGTCGCCTTCGCGCTGGCCGCCAACGGCATTGTCTTCGGCCTGATCGGCATCGAACTCGGCCTGCTCACCCCGGCGCTGTTCCAGGCCCTGCCCGAACGCATTTTCGGCATCATGGCCAACGACACGCTGCTCGCCATCCCCTTCTTCACCTTCATGGGGCTGGTGCTTGAGCGATCGGGCATGGCCGAGGATCTGCTTGACACCATCGGCCAGTTGTTCGGCCCGATGCGCGGCGGCCTCGCCTACGCCGTCATCTTCGTCGGCGCCCTGCTCGCCGCGACGACCGGCGTCGTCGCCGCCTCGGTGATCTCGATGGGCCTCATCTCGCTGCCGATCATG
>DATIUN010000255.1:0-8114 GCA_035466795.1 Azonexus sp.
CTGACGTAGCCGTAGCCGCCGTGGATCTGGATGGCGTCGGAACAGACCTTTTCGGCCATTTCGGACGCGAACATCTTGGCCATCGACGCTTCGGTCAGGCAGGGGCGGCCGGCATCCTTCAAGGCAGCGGCGCGCCAGACCATGAGGCGGGCGGCATCGAGCTGGGTGGCCATGTCGGCGAGGCGGAAGTTGACGGCCTGATGGTCGATGATCGGTACGCCGAAGGTGACCCGTTCCTTCGCATAGCGCACGGCTGCCTCGAACGCGGCGCGCGCCATTCCGACGGCCTGGGCGGCGATGCCGATGCGCCCGGCTTCGAGATTGGACAGTGCGATCCTGTAGCCTTCGCCTTCGTTGCCGAGCAGGGCGGCAGCCGGCACACGGCAGTTCTCGAAGAGGATCTGCGCGGTGTCGGACGCGTGCTGACCCATTTTTTCCTCGATGCGGGCGACGATATAGCCCGGCGTCGCGGTCGGCACCAGAAAGCAGGAAATGCCCTTCTTGCCGGCGGCCTTGTCGGTGACGGCGAAGACGATCGCGACATCGGCGTACTTGCCGGTGGTGATGAACTGCTTGACGCCGTTCAGCACGAAATGGTCGCCATCGCGCTCGGCGCGGGTGGTGATCGCCGCCGCGTCGGAGCCAGTGTGCGGTTCGGTCAGACAGAAGCAGCCGAGCTTGTCACCACGGGCCAGCGGCTTGAGCCATTCTTCCTTCTGTGCGGCACTACCGTATTTCATGGTGATGCCGCAGGCCAGCGAGTTCTGCACCGAGACGATGGTCGACGTGGCGCCGTCACCGGCGGCGATTTCCTCCAGGGTCAGGACCAGTGCCATGTAGTCCATGCCGGCGCCGTCCCATTCCTCGGGCACGACCATGCCCAGCGCGCCGAGCGCGCCGAGTTCCTTGAGCGCCGCGGCGGGAAAGGTATGGTTGCGGTCCCATTCGCCGGCGAACGGGGCGAGGCGCTCCTGCGCGAAACTGCGCATCGCGTCGCGGATCATTTCCTGTTCCTGGGTCAGGATCATGCTGCTCTCTCCGAGAAATTGGCCGTCAGCCAGACGCCGGCGATGACCAGCAGGCCACCTGCGAGCACGGACAGCCCGAGGTGTTCGTCGAGCAGGATGGCAGCCTGCAGGACGGCGAACACCGGGACAAGGTTGACGAACGCAGACGCCCTGGCGGCGCCGAGGCGCTTGACGCCGTCGGCAAACCAGGTGAAGGCGAGGGCGGTGCCGCCGAGCGCCAGGAAGATCACGCTCGCCCAGACTGCGGGCGACCATGCGACGAGATCGGTGCCGCCCTGGATCAGCGCGGTGATGCCGAGCAGCAGTGCACCGATCAGGCTGGCCCACAGTGTTGCCGCAATTGGTGAGAGGGTCATCGTGGCGTGCCGGCCGATAAAGGTATAGGCTGTCCAGCAAAGTACGCAGCCGAGGATCAGCCACTCGCCGATGCCGACCGAGCCGTGCAGCAGCGCCAGAGGGTTGCCGTTGCCGATGACTGTCAGACAGCCGGCCATCGCAATGGCGATGCCTGCCAGCTTGAGCGGTGTCATCCGTTCCTGCCCGAGAAACCAGGCAGCCAGCGCGACGACGACCGGGGTCAGGGCGACGACCAGCGCGCCGCGTCCGGCGCTGATGTGCTTCAGGCCATAAAAGAAGCACAGGGCGTAGAGGAAGATGCCGGTCATCGCCAGGCCGCTGACGGTGCCCCACTCGCTGCCCGTTTGCGGACGCGGAATGCGGCCCTCGGTGAGCTGCGCAAAGCCGGCGAGCACCAGCCCGGCGAGCAGGAAGCGGATGGCCGGGGCGGCGAGCGGCGCCGTCAGTTCCTGCGCGACGATGCGTCCCGCGATCCAGGTGCCGCCCCACATGAACATGGCGCCGATCAGCTTGAGGTAGGTGAGGGATCCAGCCTGTTGCGGCACTTACAGCATTTCCACCGCGAGCGCCGTGGCTTCGCCGCCACCGATGCACAGCGAGGCAACGCCGCGCTTGAGGCCGTGCTTCTTCAGTGCGCCGAGCAGGGTGACGACGATGCGGGCGCCGGAAGCGCCGATCGGGTGGCCGAGCGCACAGGCGCCGCCATGGATGTTGACCTTCTCGGCCGGCAGCTTGAGGTCGTGCAAGGCGGCCATGGTGACCACGGCGAAGGCTTCGTTGATTTCGTAGAGATCGACACCGGCTGCGGTCCACCCGGTCTTTACGAACAATTTCTGCATGGCGCCGACGGGTGCAGTCGGGAACAGCGCCGGTGCGTGGGCGTGGGTGGTGTGACCGACGATGCGGGCGATCGGGTTCAACCCCAGCCTTTCAGCCTGCGAAGCGTGCATCAGGACCATGGCGGCGGCGCCGTCGGAGATCGACGACGAATTGGCCGGGGTCACGGTGCCATCCTTGCGGAAGGCAGGTTTCAAATTCGGGATCTTTTCGATGTTGACCGCGAACGGGCCTTCGTCCTTGGCGATGAGGACATCCCCCTGACGGCCGGCGACGGTGACCGGGGCGATCTCCCAGGCGAAGCTGCCGTCGTCGCTGGCCAGCTTGGCGCGAGTCGTCGAGCGGATGGCGAATTCATCCTGCGCTTCGCGGGTGAAGCGGTAAGATGTCGCGCACTCCTCGGCGAAGGTACCCATCAGACGGCCGCGGTTTTCCCTGGAGTAGGCGTCTTCCAGGCCATCCATGAACATGTGGTCGATGACCTGGCCGTGGCCGAGGCGATAGCCGCCGCGGGCTTTCGGCAGCAGGTAGGGGGCGTTGGTCATCGACTCCATGCCGCCGACCACGGCAATGCCGCAGGAGCCGGCGACAATGCCGTCGTGGCCGAGCATGGTCGCCTTCATCGCCGAACCGCAGACCTTGTTGATCGTGGCGCAGCCGGCCGACAGCGGCAGCCCGGCCTGCAAGGCGGCCTGACGGGCCGGCGCCTGGCCCTGGCCGGCCGGCAGTACGCAACCCATCAGCACTTCCTCGATCAGGTCGGTGCTTATCCTGGCCCGTTCGACAGCCGCCCTGATGGCAACGGCGCCGAGGTTGGCGGCGGTCAGGCCGGCAAAGCCGCCCTGAAAGCTGCCCAGCGGGGTGCGGGTGGCGGAAACGATGACGATCGGGTCATTCATGCTGTGCTCTCCAGTGTGACAAGCAGTACTAGGCGTCCAGCGCCTTCAGCGCGGCGTCGTAACGCGGCTGCAAATCCTCGGGGCGATGCACGGTGATGCCGAAATCATGCATCAGGCCGTCCTTGAGGCCATAAATCCAGCCATGGACAGTCAGGCGCTGGCTACGCCGCCAGGCATCCTGGACGACCGGGTTGTGGCAGACATTGACCACCTGCTCCAGTACGTTCAGTTCGCACAGGCGGTCGTGGCGTTGCGCTTCCGGCAGGCTGTCGACATTGGCGAGATGCTTGTTGTGCACGTCATTCACATGCCGCAGCCAGAGGTCGACGATGCCGACCCGTTCGCGGCGCAGCGCGGCACCGACGCCGCCGCAGCCGTAGTGGCCGACGACCATGATGTGTTTCACTTTCAGCACATCGACCGCGTACTGGATCACCGACAGGCAGTTGAGGTCGGTATGGACGACGACGTTGGCGACATTGCGATGGACGAATACCTCGCCGGGCAGCAGGCCGACGATCTCGTTGGCCGGGACGCGCGAATCGGAGCAACCGATCCACAGCAGTTCCGGGGTCTGCAAGCGGGCCAGTTTCTCGAAGTAGGTCGGATCGATTTCCCGCATCTGGCGGGCCCAGGCACGGTTGAAATCGAACAGGTGGGAGAGGTTCTCGTTGCGGATTTCCTCCTCCAGCCAGTTTTCCAGATCGAGCGCGAGGAACATCGTGCCCTCGACCGGCGTCTGGTAGTAGGCCGGTGCCTCGGTAAAGCCAAGCTCGCGGTAGAGCTTCACGGCCATCCTCATGTTGGGCAAGGTGTCGAGCATCAGCTTGCGGTAGCCGATTTCCTTGGCTGCCTTGATCGCCGCCATGGCCAGCGCGGCACCGATACCTTGGCCGCGTTCTTCAGGCGTCACGTAGAGACGCTTCATCTCGCAGACGCCGTCGCTGCCAATCAATGGTCGAATGCCGACACAGCCCGCCGGTCGGCCATCGACTTCGGCAAAAAACAGCCGACCTTCGGGTGCCGAATAGGCGCCGGGCAGGGAGGCCATTTCCTGGTCGAAGTTCTGGTAGGACAGATCGACACCCAGCCATCCCGCGTAATTGCGGAAGTACTGGCGGACCTGTTCCAGGGCTTCGCTATCGGTGGTGCTGAGCGTGCGCAGAATGACGGCCATGCGAGTAAAGCTCCGGTTGCGGGTGAGCGCTTGGTCAGGCGGTTTCGGCGAACAGTTCGCGACCAATCAGCATTCTACGGATTTCCGAAGTGCCGGCGCCGATTTCGTAGAGCTTGGCATCGCGCCACAGGCGGCCGGTCGGATACTCGTTGGTGTAGCCGACGCCACCCAAGGTTTGAATGGCTTCGCCGGCCATCCAGGTCGCCTTCTCGGCGGAGTAGAGAATCGCCCCGGCGGCATCCTTGCGCAGCGTTCGTGAGTGATCGCTCACATCGCAGGCGCGGCCGACGGCATAAACATAGGCGCGCGTGGCCTGCCACGTGGAATACATGTCGGCGACCTTGCCCTGCATCAGCTGGAATTCGCCGATCGCCTGGCCGAACTGCTTGCGCTCGTGCAGGAAGGGGACGACGACATCCATGCAGGCGGCCATGATCCCGAGCGGACCGCCGCAGAGAACGGCGCGCTCGTAGTCGAGGCCGGACATCAGGACCCGGGTGCCGTTGCCGACGCCGCCGAGGACGTTCTCTTCCGGGACTTCGCAATCGTCGAAGAACAGCGGGAAGGTGTTCGAGCCGCGCATGCCGAGCTTGTCGAGGTGGGTCCCACAGCTGAACCCGGTGAAGCCCTTTTCGACGATGAAGGCGGTCATGCCCCTGGCGCCGGCATTCGGGTCGGTCTTGGCGTAAACCACCAGCGTGTCAGCATCGCCACCGTTGGTGATCCACATCTTGGAACCGTTGAGGACGTAACGGTCGCCTTTTTTCTTGGCTTTCAACTTCATCGACACGACATCGGAGCCGGCATTCGGCTCGGACATCGCCAGTGCGCCGACATGTTCTCCGGAAATCAGTTTGGGCAGGTATTTCCGGCGTTGCGCCTCGCTGCCGTTGCGGCGGATCTGGTTGACGCACAAGTTCGAGTGAGCCCCGTACGAGAGACCGACCGAGGCGGAAGCGCGGGAAATTTCCTCCAGCGCGACGATGTGCGCGAGGTAGCCCAGGTTGGTGCCGCCGTATTCCTCGCCGGCGGTCATGCCGAGCAGGCCCATGTCGCCAAATTTCTTCCACAGGTCGGCGGGGAATTCGTTGACGCGGTCGATCTCCGCCGCACGCGGGGCGATCTCGGCATCGGCAAAAGCCTTTACCGCGTCGCGCAGCAGGTTGATGTCTTCGCCGAGGCCGAAGTCGAGGCTGGGAATGTTCACGGTTTTTCTCCCTGGGATTTTTCGGGTTTGCCATGCATGACCATGACGGTCTGCTGCATCAGCGCGCATTGTGTTTTCCGGCCATCCTTGATCGCAAAGACCTCGCCCTGGGCGACGATCAGCGTTCGCCCGGCCCGGATCACCTTGCCGGCGGCGATCAGGTAGTCGCCGTCGGCGGGCGCCATGTTGTTGATCTTGTATTCCACGCTCAGTACCGACGCCGAGGGCGGCACCATGGTCATCGCCGCGTAGCCGGCCGCCGAATCGGCAATCATCCCGACCACGCCGCCATGCACGAAACCATGCTGCTGCTCGACGCCGCTCCAGTGCGGCAGATGAATCTCGGCGTAACCGTGCTCGACGACCGGCAGCGTCGCGCGGATCAGCGCCATCGCGTGCTGCAACGCGAAGCTGGCGCGGACGCGTTCGGCGAAATGGGGGTCGGAAATATGGCTCATGGCGTGATTGTATTTACGTTGACGTTAACGTCAACTATCATTGGGGGAATTTTTCATCGGGATTCGCGACGTACCAGTTCTTGCTGGCACTGTTGCTCGAACAGGGTAATTTCCGCCAGCATCGCCTCGATGTCCTCGCGCTGCTGTTCGAGGGCTTCCCGCCGCTTGGACATGACGCGCAGACACTCTAGCAGTTGCGGCGTTTCGTCCTCGGTAGACGCGTACATGCCAATCAGGTCCTTGATTTCGGCCAGCGAAAGACCCAGTCGTTTGCCGCGCAGGGCCATTTTGAGGCGGGCGCGGTCGCGCCGGGTAAATACCCGTTTGCTGCCTTCACGTTCCGGTGCCAGGATGCCCTGATCTTCCCAGAAGCGGATCGTGCGCGGCGTGATCCCGAATTCGCGGGCGAGATCGGAGATGGCGAAAGTGATGGTGGTCTGGGGCACTGGGCGATCCTTGTCGACTGGAGCCAAGTAGATCAGAAGAAGGAAGTTTTTTCAATTCGCTACCGTATGGTAACTTGCATCCTTTGGTCTTCAGGCTTGCTCCATGTCCCTGCATTATCCCCATGCGCATCCGCCCGCCGCCGGCCAGCAGATCGAGGTCGCGCCGGGAATCCACTGGCTGCGCATGCCGCTTCCCTTCCAGCTCAACCACATCAATCTGTGGTTGTTGCGCGACGGCGACGGGTGGACGATCGTCGATACCGGGTTCGCCAACGACGCCGTGCGCGAACTCTGGCGCCAGGTGATCGCGGGGCTGGATGGCCCGGTACGGCGTCTGATCGTCACGCATTTTCACCCGGACCACCTTGGCTTGGCGACCTGGCTGATGAACGAGACGGGTGCGCAACTGTGGATGACCACCGGCGAGTTCCTGACCGCGCATGTGGTGTGGAACGAAGTTGGTGGGCACGGCGCGCGCTTCATGGTCGAACAATTCCGCCAGCACGGGCTGGAAGCCGAGCGGCTGGCCAAATTCGAAAAGCGCGGGTCGGGCTATCGCATGGCGGTGCCGGCCTTGCCCGAGCATTACCACCGCCTGAAGGCCGGCGACGCTGTCGCGGTCGACGGGAAAAAATGGCGGATTTTGATCGGCCATGGGCACTCGCCGGAGCATATGGCTCTTTACTGTGCCGAACTCGGCGTGTTAATTTCAGGCGACATGCTTTTGCCGAAAATTTCCACGAATATCCGTGTATTCGCGGCGACCCCGGAAGCCGATTCGCTGGGCTGGTTTCTTGAGTCACTGCAGGAACTGGCCAGGGAAATGCCGGAAAAGACATTGGTTTTACCCTCGCATGGCCTGCCCTTCACGGGAATACAGGCGCGGGTGGAGGCATTGCGCGCGCACCATGAAGACCGGTTGCGCGCACTTGAGGAGACTTGTGAAGATGCGCCGCAGAGCGCAGCCGGGTTGCTCGAAACCTTGTTTCAGCGGGCACTCGATACGCATCAAACCATGTTTGCCATGGGCGAAGCAATTGCCCATCTTAACCACCTTGAACAAGCCGGCCGGTTGTCACGCAGCACGGGACCCGACGGCGTGATTCGATACACGCGGCGCAGTCTCGGCGCCGCGCACTGACAGAGGGAGTTCGAATATGTCGCAGCAAACCGATGAGAAGGCAGGAAATCTGCCCGACCCGGCCGAAATGGCCAAGACCTATGCCGAAGTCGCGCAGCGCGCCTCGCGCCTGATTTCCCAGTTCGTCGAAAAGAAAGCCAAGAACGGCGTCAACGCGCCGTCCGACGAACTCGGTGTCGCCAAGGCGTTCATGGACCTGTCGTCGCGCCTGATGGCCAATCCGTACAAGATGGCCCAGACGCAGATGAACATGATGTGGGATTACTTCTCGCTGTGGCAGAACACCACCATGAAGATGATGGGGATGCCCGTTCACGCGCCGATTGCCGCGCCGAAGAAGGGGGACAACCGCTTCAAGGACGAGGAATGGGAACAGCATTTCCTGTTTGATTTCGTCAAGCAGTCTTACCTGATCACTGCCCGCCACCTGCACGACACCGTCGCTGATGCCGAGGGCCTCGACGATAACACCCAGCAGAAGGTCAATTTCTTCACCCGCCAGTACATCGATGCGCTGTCGCCTTCTAACTTCGCGCTGACCAACCCGCAGGTTTTCCGCGAAAC